>JBBSRY010000038.1:0-9120 GCA_038242595.1 Mycobacteriales bacterium | reverse complement strand
GGCGCCGCGGTAGCCACGGCAGGGTTGGTGGATGTGGAGTTCTCCGCGGACATGCTCGCAGGCAGTGATGTCCTGGCCTGCTCCATCGAGAACCCGGAATGCGAAGCCTGCCAGTAACGGCTGCGACACGTATTAACGGACCAGAGTAGAAAAGGACCAATCACCATGACGATGTCAGATTTCGCAACCTCCTTCACCGAGGTCGAAACCTCCTTCACCGCAGCCGAAGGAGATGCCGCACCCGCGGTGGCAGCAACTGGTCTCGGCCAGATCGATACCACCGGCAGCCGCGTTTCGGTCAGCGAGAAGCGGATGATCAACGCTCGCGCCGACGTCAACCAGCTGCTCCCGCTCAAGTACCACTGGGCCTGGGAGAAGT
This sequence comes from Mycobacteriales bacterium, assembly GCA_038242595.1. Classification (GTDB taxonomy): domain Bacteria; phylum Actinomycetota; class Actinomycetes; order Mycobacteriales; family Nakamurellaceae; genus Nakamurella. The sequence goes on along the minus strand of JBBSRY010000038.1, from coordinate 8,741 downwards.
ACCTGGCCGGCTGCAACAACCAGTGGATGCCGACCGAAGTTTCCATGCAGGCCGACATCGCCCTGTGGAAATCACCGACCGGTCTCACCGACGCCGAGCGGCAGATGCTCAAGCGCAACCTGGGCTTCTTCGCCACCGCAGAGTCGTTGGTGGCCAACAATATTGTGCTGGCCGTCTACCGACAGTTGACCAACCCCGAATGCCGGCAGTACCTGCTTCGGCAGGCATTCGAGGAGGCAGTGCACACCCACACCTTCCAGTACATCTGCGAATCTCTCGGCCTGGACGAAGGCGAGTTGTTCAACATGTACCGCGAGGTGCCCTCGATCACCGAGAAGGATGCCTGGGCGCTGCAGTACACCCAGAATCTGGAGAACCCGGACTTCAAGACCGGTGACGTTGAATCCGATCGGGCATTCCTGCGTGATCTCGTGGCCTTCTACGTGATCTTCGAGGGAATGTGGTTCTACACCGGATTTGCCCAGATCCTGTCCCTGGGTCGGCGCAACAAGATGGTCGGAATTGCCGAGCAGTACCAGTACATCCTGCGTGACGAATCGATCCACCTGAACTTCGGCATTGACGTGATCAATCAGATCAAAATCGAAAACCCAGAACTCTGGTCCACCGAATTTGCTGCCGAGGTATCAGGCATGTTGGCCAAGGCCTGCGAACTAGAAATCGCCTACGGACGCGAGACCCTTTCCACCGGCATGCTCGGTCTCAGCGCGGCTCAGTGCGAGCAGTACATGCACTTCATCACCAACCGTCGTTGCGCGCAGATCGGACTTGCCCCGCTTTTCGAAGACACCGAGAACCCGTTCCCGTGGATGAGCGAAATGATGGATCTCAAGACGGAGAAGAACTTCTTCGAGACCCGCGTCATCGAGTATCAGACCGGTGGCGGCCTGGAGTGGTAGCCCAGAGTGAAGAGTGAAATGCCGGTGGCCCGGAGCAACTGCTCCGGGCCACCGGCATTTTAAGTCTCAAACGGTTCTGGCATTTCAAGTCTCAAACGGTCCCGGCCGCGATGGTCGCCCGAGTTAGCTCCAGCTTCGCGGACCGCTTGGCCCAGAGCTCGAACCAAATCGTGAAGAACGGTGGGATCGAAGCGCCCAACGCCAGCGCGGTGGTCCACAACGACCACTTCTGCGCGCGGGCAGTCAGGAGAGCCAGAACCAGGTACAGCACAAACACGCCGCCGTGGATCGGGCCGAAAATCTTCACCCCGACCTCGGTGGTTTCGGCAATCCACTTCAGGTACATCCCGACGAGGAGACCGAGCCAGGTCAAGGCTTCGACAAACGAGATCACACGAAACGCAGTCACGATACGAGAGTTCATACCGCCTATTGTCCCAAGGTAAATGGTCGGCAAAGACGACTGTGACTCAACTCGCCCTCGCACCGATGGTGCGCAAGCAATGTGACGCGGTACTCACCACTGGCTACCCGTTGGCAGTCCCGGCCCTGACTCATCTCAACCTCTGACTGCCACCTGCGCACGGACGATCTCGGTCGCCGCCACCAAGTTGGCTAGTGAATCAACGACCTCATCCCGACCGCGGGTCTTCAAACCACAATCCGGATTCACCCACAGCCTGCTGGCCGGGACACTGGTCAGCGCGCGCCGCAGCGATTCCACAATTTCTTCGATCCCCGGCACCCGGGGAGAATGGATGTCGTAAACACCGGGACCGACACCGCGGGAGTAACCGATATCGGCCAGATCCTGCAGCACCTCCATCTTCGAGCGGGCCGCTTCCAATGAGGTCACATCAGCGTCCAGTTGGTCGATGGCGGTGATCACCTCGCCGAATTCGGAATAGCACAGGTGGGTGTGGATTTGGGTGTCAACATCCACTCCGGAGGTGGCCAGCCGGAAGGCGCCCACCGCCCACTCCAGGTATTGCGGCCACTCAGATTCCCGTAGCGGCAACAACTCTCGAAGTGCCGGCTCATCGACCTGGATGATGCCGATTCCGGCCGCCTGCAGATCCAGTGTTTCATCCCGGATGGCCAGCGCCACCTGGCGTGCGGTTTCCCCGATCGGTTGATCATCACGGACGAAGGACCAGGCCAGGATGGTCACCGGTCCGGTCAACATGCCCTTCACCGGCTTGGTTGTCAGCGACTGGGCATAGGAACTCCACTCCACCGTCATCGCCGACGGGCGGCTGACATCGCCGAACAGGATCGGTGGCCGCACACACCGGGATCCGTAGGACTGCACCCAACCGGCAGCGGTCACGGCGAATCCATTGAGTTGCTCGGCAAAGTACTGCACCATGTCGTTACGCTCCGGCTCGCCATGGACCAACACGTCCAGCCCAAGTTGTTCCTGCAGCGCAATCACTTCGGCAACTTCGGCGCGCATCAAGTCCCGATACTGCGACTCGTCCAGATCGCCGCGGACAAAGGCTGCTCGGGCGCGCCGGATCTCTCCGGTCTGCGGGAAGGAACCAATGGTCGTCGTCGGTAACGCCGGAAGCTGCCACCGCTGATCCTGCGCCGGTCGTCGGGTGTCGGCGCCGACTCGGGTGGAATCTGCCGAGGTGAGAGCCGCCATCCGCGTTGCCACCGCGGCGTCGTGGACCCGCACCGCCGATGCCCTGGCTCGAAGGGCCTGCCGAGCTGCTTCCAGGGCCAACCCAGTGGTTTCCAGGGCCTGACGCGAGGCGGCCGGATCGGCGTCGCCGGAGCCGACAGCTTTTGACAGCAAAGCGATCTCGGCTACCTTTTCATCGGCAAACGCGAGCCAGGACGTCAGTTCCTCATCCAACCCGGTTTCCCCGGCCAACGAATACGGAACATGTTGCAACGAGCAGGAACTGGAGACGGCAACCGAGGCGGCGACATTCTGCAGCGTCGTGACGGATTCAAGCGCCTGATCCAGGTCGGTGCGCCAGATATTGCGGCCATCCACGACGCCTGCCAGTACCACCTTGGAGCTCAATCCGGTTACCGATGCCAACTGCGAGGCAGATTCCCCGGACACCAGATCGACTGCCAAACCTTCGATATCGGTGGCGGCCAAGGCCGGTAGCGCCGCGCCCAGCTTGCCGAAGTAGGAGGCGACAACGATATCCGGCCGATCCGAATGAGCCGATAGACGGGCATACGTCGAGCGCAGGGCCTCGATCTCCGGATCCGTTCGGTCCAGCACAAACGCCGGTTCATCCAACTGCACCCAATCGGCGCCGCCGGCCCGCAACTGGGTCAGCAGATCGACATACAGTGGCACCATCTCGTCAAGCCGATCGAGCAGACCCGTTCCGAGCAAACCGGTTTCGACGGACTTGCTCAGTAGCAGGAAGCTGACCGGGCCCAATAGGACCGGACGAGCCCGGATCCCCAGTTCCCGGGCCTGCGCCAACTCCTCGAGCACCTTCGACGGATGCAGCGAAAAGACCGTGGCAGCACTGATCTCCGGAACCAGATAGTGATAGTTGGTGTCGAACCATTTGGTCATCTCCAGCGGCAACACTTCGGCAGTGCCCCTGGCCAAGGCAAAATAACGGTCCAGTCCCTGCAGGGAGGCAGCACGCTGCGGCAGGGCATTGAGCAGTACCGCTGTATCGAGCACCTGGTCGTAGTAGGAGAAAGTGTTGATCGGAATCGAATCCAGGCCGGCGGCGGTCAGATCGGTCCAGGCGGCGGCCCGTAGATCGGCGGCAACCGCGGCGAGTTCGGCCTGGCCGGTCCGGCCGGACCAATAGGATTCGACAGCCTTCTTGAGTTCACGGTGACGCCCGATGCGGGGATAGCCGAGAACGGTTGCGGTGATGGGAACAGCTCTGGTCATAACAACTCCTGAAACGAGAAGCGTGTGGCTGCAACGCCCGGGGCGAAACCGTTGCTGTGACCAATCTTTCGCAGGCAGTTGCGCACCTGACGCGAATTCCGATCTCAGCAGGGCTCGCCCTCCCGCGGGGCAATGCGACCACCGGGCACGGGTGCGCCCGGTGCGCTGGCAGGTCTTCGGACTCTCGGGCAGACTGCAAATTCCTACTGTCCATCGCTTCCCAGGTGTGTTGCCACGCCCAGTGCTTGTTGATGGAGATCGTTCCCGATAACCGCTGCGGGGGCAGTCCCGGATTTTCACCGGGTTCCCTCTCACGCCGCGACGACGGTCGATCAGCCTGGAATGCCCATGAACGGGCGAACCTGGCCAGCGACCGTGTAGTGGCGCTTCGACTCTCGGGGCGTCCATCTGGACAGCGTTCAATCGAACGCGGCTGTAAAGCAAACACCGAGTGAACCAGTTGCGTTCGCCACTCTAAGGCATGGCCGCAGTGATTGTCGAGAGCCACCCAGGGTCGGAAGCGAGTTGAATACGCGCGTCGACCAGCAGTTGGGGGAGTCCTGTCGACTCCTGGCGGATCGAGCGCTATAGTCGCCGTAGGTCATGAGTGCCCGCGACAAGCCCCGGCTCGCTGGACGGCAACCCTCCACACGCGGTGGGGTGCCCCGGGTGATGACCGGGCATTCGACAGATTTTGTCGAGTGCAAGCGCGGCCTGTCGACCGACCGGCCCAGTTGACGCCACGAAGGAGCGCCGCTGTGTGTTATCGAATGTGTTGTTGTCGCTAGGTCTTTGCGGCGCACCCTGAAAATTTTTGCTGAGAAGTCTAACCACTGAAAAGTGGTGGATCAGCATTTTTGGGCAACCCCTGACCTAGGCAAATCCCCGAGCGACCAGCATCTGCGTCGCCGTCCCAGCAGTGCCATTGCCGGGCGGTCACGTCGTTTCGCTGCGCACCCCAAAAACAAATCCCACGCTTGAAGACACTTGGAGATACCCATGAGCGACAACTGGTCCTTCGAAACCCGGCAGATCCACGCCGGCCAGGCCCCCGATCCCACCACCAAGGCGCGTGCGCTACCGATCTACCAGACCACATCCTTTGCCTTTGATTCCTCGGCTCACGGACGCAAACTCTTTGCGCTGGAGGAACTCGGCAACATCTACACCCGCATTCACAACCCCACCCAGGATGCCGTCGAACAGAAAATATCCTCACTCGAAGGGGGTGTTGGCGCCCTTCTCACCGCCTCCGGCCAGGCCGCCGAAACGCTGGCAATCCTGGCCTTGGCCGAGGCCGGAGACCACATCGTGGCCTCGCCCCGTCTTTACGGCGGAACCTACAACCTGTTCCACTACACGCTGCCCAAGTTCGGCATCACCGTCGGTTTTGTCGAAGACCCGGATGATCTGGATTCGTGGCAGCAGGCCGTCCGCCCGAACACCAAGGCGTTCTATGCCGAGTCCCTCTCCAACCCGAAACTCGACATCCTCGACATCGAAGGTGTGGCAGGCGTGGCCCACGCCAACGGTGTGCCGTTGATCGTCGACAACACCATCCCCACGCCATATCTCATTCGCCCCTTCGAGCACGGTGCGGATATCATCGTGCACTCGACCACCAAGTACCTGGGTGGCCATGGCATTGCCATGGGCGGCGCCATTGTTGATTCCGGTAACTTCGATTGGACCGCGGACCCGGTGAAGTTCCCCGGCTTCAACAACCCGGACCCCAGCTACAACAACCTCACCTGGGGAACTGATCTTGGCCCGAACGGGCTGTTCGGCGTCAATGTGTCCTTCATCTTCAAAACCCGGCTGCAGTTAATGCGCGACCTCGGCCCAGCCACCACCCCATTGAATGCCTTCCTGCTGAATCAGGGACTGGAGACCCTGAGCCTGCGGATGGAACGGCACGTCACCAACGCGACGGCCGTGGCCGACTTCCTGGACGGCCACCCGTCGGTCGAATCTGTGTCCTACCCCGGTCTAAAATCGAGCAAGTGGCACGATCGGCAACTGAAGTACGCGCCCAACGGCGGCGGCGCGATCGTCACTTTTGAGATCAAGGGTGGCGTCGAGGCCGGCGAACGGTTCAGCGATTCGCTGGATCTGTTCACCAACCTGGCCAATATCGGCGATGTCAGGTCGTTGGTGATCCATCCGGCGTCGACCACGCACGGCCAGTTGAGTCCGGAAGAACGGGCCACCGCCGGCGTCACCCCTGGGCTGATCAGGCTCGCGGTCGGTGTCGAGCACATTAACGACATTCTGGCAGATCTGGAGAACGGATTCGCCGCCGCAACATCAGGAGCCGAATCCGAAGCCGACAGCGATGCCACGACTCCAAGCCCGGCTGTGGCCGGCATCTGACGGGGTTCCCAAGGTAGCGCAGGACAGTGGCATGCTGATCAACGTGGTTCGTAGCCCATCCGGTTCGGTGAATCCCGGTGTCGATACGCCGGACACCGGGGCCTCCGGACACAATTTCAATGGTGCGCGGCGCGCAGTTGCGCAGTCACGCCGACCTGCGATGTCGCCTCGGCCCGTCAGCCGGTCGGATCCGGCGGCGCTGTCCACCGCCGGGCTGATCGAGCCATCCTCGGGCCACCCCAATTCGATGATCCCGGCCTCGGCGATCTGGCACCCGGGAGCCCCGGTCGCCTGGCGTCAGTTCGCCGAGATCGGCGACATCGAATTGGAATCCGGACAGACCCTGCCGCAGGTGCGGATGGCCTACGAATCCTGGGGAAAGCTCAACGCCGCCAAGGACAATGCGGTGCTGGTTCTGCATGCGTTGACCGGCGATGGACATGTGGTCGGACCGACCGCCCCTGGGCAACCAACACCCGGCTGGTGGGAGGGGCTCATCGGTCGCGGCGCCACCCTGGACACCGACGAGCTGTTCATCATCGCGCCCAATGTGCTCGGCGGTTGCCAAGGCACCACCGGGCCGTCCTCGATCGCCCCGGACGGCAAGCCCTACGGATCGCGATTTCCCACGCTGAGTATCAGGGACCAGGTAGCTGCCGAAGCAGCGCTGGCCGATCAACTGGGAATCGACAGCTATCTTGCGGTGGTCGGCGGGTCGATGGGCGGTATGCGCGTTGTCGAATGGGCGGTGAGCTACCCGGACCGGGTCAGGGCCGCTATTGCGCTGGCAACCTGCGCCTACGCCAGCGCCGACCAAATCGGTTGGACCACACCACAACTCGCCGCGATCAGATCTGATCAGCATTTTGTCGGCGGTGATTACTACGGCGGCGAGTGGCCGCTTGCCGGGCAGGCCATCGCGCGTGAGATAGCCCACATGACCTACCGCAGTGAATATGAACTCAACGCCAGATTCGGCCGCGACGCTCAGCAGGATGAGGACCCGACGACCGGTGGGCGCTACGCCATTGAGTCCTATATCCAGTACCACGGTGCAAAATTGGGACGCCGATTCGATCCGAACTCCTATCTGATATTGACCGAAGCGATGAACTCGCACGACATCGGACGCGGAAGAGGGGGGGTGGCCGCAGCATTGGCGCTGATCAGTGCAGAGTTGACGGTGGCGGTGGTCGATTCCGACCGGCTGTTCCCGCCCCCGCTGGGCGCTGAACTGGTCGACGCACCCACCGCCCGTCCCCTGATCACCATGCACTCCGAATTTGGGCACGACGGCTTCTTGATCGAAGCAGATCAAGTTGCCGCCGTCGTAGCAGACGCTGTCGCCCGGGTCCATTCAAGAGCGGTTCAGCGCTGAAGCAACCGGACCCGCGGCACCCGCCGCGCCCGTTCGTCGTATGGTGAAGGCCGGAAGTCGTTGAACGCTGAAGTTCTTCGACCGCTTTTTGACAAGGAGCATGATGGCGCTTCGTTTGGGATACAAGGCTTCTGCCGAACAGTTCGGTCCGACCGAACTGCTGGACTATGCGGTACTGGCTGAGCAGGCCGGATTCGACTCGGTGTTCATTTCTGATCACCTGCAGCCGTGGCGCCATGACGGCGGCCACGCGCCGGCCGCGTTACCCTTCCTCGGCGCGCTCGGGGCCCGGACGTCCAAGATCATCATGGGCACGTCGGTCCTGACCCCCACATTTCGGTATCACCCCGGTGTTATCGCGCAGGCCTTTGCCACCCTCGGTGTGATGTACCCGGGTCGGGTCATCCTGGGGGTCGGCTCGGGGGAATCGCTCAACGAGGTTCCGCTGGGCATCGAGTGGCCAGATGGTAAGGAACGATTCGCGCGCTTGAAGGAAGCGATCACCTTGATCCGCACCCTCTGGACCGAAGAGCGGGTGAACTTCGAAGGCACCTACTACCAAACCCATAACGCCACCATCTATGACCGCCCCGAAACGCCGGTGCCGATCTACATCGGTGCCTCCGGCCCGGCCGCCACCCGAATGGCCGGCCGGGTGGGCGATGGGTTCATCACCACCTCCGGCAAAGCCGACACGTTGTATCGGGATACCTTGATGCCGGCCCTGGCCGATGGGGCGGCCAAGGCCGGTCGAACGCTGGACGACCTAGACCTGCTGATGGAGACCAAGGTGTCCTTCGATCATGACGGGGCCCGGGCGCTGAACGATACGAGACATTGGGCGGCGCTTGCTCTCTCGCCGGAAGAAAAGACCGGCATCGAAGATCCGATAGAAATGCAACGGCTCTCCGACGCGTTGCCGGTGGAACGCGCCGCGTCGCGGTGGATCGTGTCCACTGACGCTGATGAACACGTGCAGCGGATCCAGCACTACCTGGATCTGGGATTTCGCCACCTGGTGTTTCACGCCCCCGGCCCGGACCAGGCGCGCTTCCTCACCCTGTACGGCGAAGAGGTCCTGCCGCGGCTTCGCAACCTGGGGTACTAAGCTGGACCGATCGGGTTTCCCCAGCAGCGGGGGAGCCGCGGAGTGGTTGCAGTACCCGGCGCCGCCGAGCAGGTGGAG
>JBBSRY010000037.1:0-9324 GCA_038242595.1 Mycobacteriales bacterium | reverse complement strand
GAACGGGTGCCCGCATTGCCTGGGTGCCCCGACGGGCCGGGGACCGCGGCGCCATCGACGCCGGCGCGGTGCCCTCCCTGCTACCGGGTGGTCGCCCCGTCATCGACGCCGATGCCCGCGTCGAACTCGAAACCGCCTGGGGGGCACGCCTTCCGGTCACCCCAGGACTGTCGACCACCGAAATCCTCGAAGCAGCGGCGCAGGGCCGAGTCGGCGCCCTGGTCCTCGCGGGAGTGTCCTTCGAGGACATGCCCAACCCCTCGCTGGCAGTCGATGCAGTGCACAAGGCCAGTTTTGTGGTCAGCCTGGAACTGCGCCGGACGGCCGTCACCGAATTGGCCGATGTGGTCTTCCCGGTTGCCGCGTCGGTGGAAAAGGCCGGTGCCTACCGTAACTGGGAGGGCCGAATGCGTCCGTTCGATGCCACCATCACCGGGAAGGGCACCTTGGATGATGCCCGCATCCTGGACACCCTAGGGGTGGAAATGGACGTCGACCTCTACACTCAAACCCCGAAATCCTCGACCGCGGAGATGACCCGGCTGGGGTACTGGGGTGGGGTCGGCGGTCTCGGCACGGTGGTGGAGCAACCTGCGCGATCAACTGTCGGCGCCGGCTACAGATTGGCGACCTGGCGGATGAATTTGGACGGCGGGTCGATGCTGGACGGCGAACCCCATCTGGCCGGGACCGCCCGCCAAGATCTGGTCCGAGTTTCCGCCGGCACCGCCGATGCGCTGGGTGTGGCCGATGGTTCGCTGCTCACGGTTGCCACCTCCGCGGGCAGTGTCACCCTGCCGGTGGCGATCAGCCAGATGATCGACGGCGCTGTCTGGTTACCGTCTCGGCCCGGCAATATTCCCCTGTCGGTGAGTCTGCGGGCCGGCCACGGGGATGCGGTCACATTGAGCGGCGCCACACAGCCAGGAGGTAGTAACTGATGTCAGTCCTGCATCAGATGATGGTGGCCGCGCCGGCCCTGAGCGAAGACGGATCGGTCGGGCCCCTGCTGGCCAATGATCCGTTCTGGCTCAAATTCCTCAAGGCACTCATCATCTTCGTGTTGCTGCTGCTGTTGACGCTGTTTGCCATTTGGTTCGAGCGCAAAGTTGTCGGCCGAATGCAGCATCGTCCGGGTCCCAACTGGAATGGCCCGTTCGGTCTGCTGCAGTCGCTCGCCGATGCGCTGAAGCTGATGTTCAAGGAAGGCATCATGCCGACCCGGGTGGACAAATTCGTCTACATCGCGGCGCCGGTGATGGTGGCAACCCCTGCGTTCCTGACGTTCTCGGTCATCCCGCTGGGCGGACCGGTCACCATGTTCGGCCAACAGACCGCCCTGCAGATGACTGAACTCTCGGTTAGCGCGCTGGCCGTATTGGCCTTTGCGTCCCTCGGCGTCTACGGCATCGCGCTGGGTGGTTGGTCCTCCGGATCCACCTACCCATTACTCGGTGGCCTGCGCTCCGCGGCCCAGCTGATCTCCTACGAAATCGCCATGGGCCTGAGCTTTGTCGCCGTCTTCATCTACTCCGGCACCGTCTCGATGTCCGGAATCGTCCAGCAGCAGGAAACCGGTTGGTACGTCTGGTTGTTGCCGGTTTCGTTTATCGTTTACTCGATCTCGATGGTCGGCGAAACCAACAGGGCGCCCTTCGATATGGCCGAAGCCGAGGGCGAACTCGTCGCCGGCTTTAACACCGAATACACCTCGATGCGATTCGGACTGTTTTTCCTCGGCGAATACATCAACATGATTAACGTCTCGGCGATCTCCACCACACTGTTCCTCGGTGGCTGGCGAGCGCCGTGGCCGTTGTCGCTCTGGGAGGGTGCCAACACCGGTTACTGGACGTTGATCTGGTTCTTCACCAAGGTTCTCCTCGTCATGTTTACCTTCGTCTGGCTCCGCGGAACCCTGCCACGTGTGCGATACGACCAGTTCATGGCGCTCGGTTGGAAGGTGTTGATACCGATATCGCTGGTCTGGATCGTGCTGGTCGGTACGGCCAGGGTGCTCAACGCCTCCACCGAATTGACCACCCGCGAAGTGTTGCTGTGGATGGGTATCCCGATCGTCGTCATCCTGATCGGAATGTTCTTCTGGCCAGAGAAACGCGTGCTGGACGAGGACGAGGAGGATTGGGATCCGAATGTCATCGAGGCCGAACTCGGCTTCACCTCGTCGGTGGTGCGGCCGTCAACTCCCGGATATCCGATTCCGCCGCTGAATCTGAAAATACCGCCGCCACCGATCCGAGCCAAACAGGCGGCGCTCAACGAAGCTCTGACCAAGACTGGCGAGCCGGTCGAAGTGGGAAGTCCAGCAGTCGGTCCACGCGGCAAGAGTGTTGCCGGTACCACCGAAATCAAGAAGACGGAGGACTGATCGATGTCATTTCTGGATCCGGTCAAGGGTTTCGGCGTCACGTTCGCGACCATGTTCAAAACTGTGGTCACCGAGGACTACCCGCGCAACCCGGAAAAGACCGCCGAGCGGTATCACGGTCGTCACCAGCTCAACCGTCATCCGGACGGGTTGGAAAAATGCGTCGGCTGCGAATTGTGCGCCTGGGCCTGCCCGGCTGATGCCATTTTCGTCGAAGGTGGTGACAACACCGAAGAGGAGCGTTACTCACCCGGTGAGCGCTTCGGTGCCAACTACCAGATCAACTACCTGCGGTGCATCGGATGTGGGCTGTGCATCGAAGCCTGCCCGACCCGTTCGTTGACCATGACCAACGAGTACGAATTGGCCGACGACGAACGGCAGCGGCTGATCTACACCAAGGACATGCTGCTGGCTCCGCTGTTGCCAGGGATGGAGCAACCGCCGCACCCGATGCGTCTGGGTGAGGAAGAGGACTACTACGTCAAGGGTCCGGAACTGCTCCGCGATCGGCGCATCAAAAAGACGGAGGGCACTTCGTGAATCCCGAGGTAGCCACCGGTCTGGCAACCACGGGCGAGCAGGTCGCGTTCTGGATTCTCGGACCGCTGGCGCTGCTCGGCGCGGTGGGGATGATCTTCGTCAAAAACGCGGTGCACTCGGCATTGTGGCTGGTAATGACCATGTTGAGTCTGGGCTGCATGTACCTGACCCAGGGTGCACAGTTTCTGGGCTTCGTGCAGATCATCGTCTACACCGGCGCCATCATGATGCTGTTCCTGTTCGTGCTGATGCTCACCGGACGTGAATCCGGTGACTCGGTGATCGAAAGCCTGCGTGGGCAGCGGGTTGCCGCGCTGCTGGTCGGACTGGGGTTTGTCGGTCTGCTGGTTTCCGGTCTGGTGCACGCCGTCACCGGTATCGAACCGGTTGGGCTGGCCGCCGCCACCGCCGAACGCGGTGAGATGGGTTCTATCGCCAACAGTTTGTTCACCACCTTCCTGTTTCCCTTCGAACTCACCTCGGCGTTGCTGATCACCGCGGCAGTCGGCGCGATGGTGCTGGCACACGTGGAGAAGCGTCCGGGCGAGAAGCGCAGTCAGCTGAAGATGGTGAACGCCCGGATGCGTTCGGGACGGATGTCGCCGCTGCCCGGCCCCGGTGTTTTCGCCACCTCGTCGTCCAATGCGACCCCGGCCCTGTTGCCGGACGGATCCGTGGCACCGGAGTCGGTTTCCAGCCTCGTCGATCAACATGAAAGCCAGGATGTGGCCCGGCGGCACCGTGAAGGTAATGATCTGTCCGTGCTCGAAACCATTGAACATCCCCATCGGGCCGAACTCGAAGGGCGGGACCGGTCGTGAATCCGGACTATTACCTGATTCTCTCCGCACTGCTGTTCGGCATCGGCGCCGTCGGAGTGCTGGTGCGCCGCAACGCCATCGTGGTATTCATGTGCGTCGAGCTGATGCTCAACGCGGTGAACCTCTCGTTTGTCACTTTCTCCCGGATCAACGGCAACCTCGACGGGGTCGTGATGGCCTTCTTCGTGATGGTGGTTGCCGCCGCCGAAGTGGTCGTTGGTCTGGCCATCATCATGTCTATCTTCCGCAGCCGTCGATCCGCGTCGATCGATGACGCGAACTTGCTGAAGTACTAGGGGAGAACCACATGACGGAAACTGCTGAGATGGCTGTCCCCGCCACAGGTATGGCCGGGGCCGCGATGTGGCTGGTGCTGCTGCCACTGATCGGAACCGCCATCATGTTGATCGGTGGTCGGCGACTGGACCGCACCGGTCACCTGGTCGGCCTGCTGATGGTGGTTGCAGCTTTTGTACTCGGTCTGCTGATGTTCCTGAGCCACCCCGCAAGCGGCGAAGGCACCTCGATCATGGACAGCAATTTGTTCTCCTGGATGCCGGTGGAGCAGTTGCAGGTGGAGTTCGGTCTGCGAATTGATCCGTTGTCGCTGACATTCGTGCTGCTGATCACCGGTGTCGGAGCGTTGATCCACATCTATTCCATCGGCTACATGCACCACGACCCGGATCGGCGAAAGTTCTTCGCCTACCTCAATTTGTTCGTGGCTTCGATGCTGCTGCTGGTGCTGGGTAACTCCTTTGTGACCCTGTACGCCGGTTGGGAGGGCGTCGGTCTGGCGTCCTACCTGCTGATCGGTTTCTGGTCCGACCGACCGAGCGCGGCAACGGCAGCCAAGAAGGCGTTCATCATGAACCGGGTTGGCGACGTCGGTCTGGCGCTGGCCATCTTCCTGATGTTCAAGGAAATGGGCACCACCTCCTTCGACGGCGTTTTCTCGCAGATCGGTGCGGTGGCCGAGCAATCTCCAGGCACCGTCACCGCAATCGCGCTGCTACTCCTCCTCGGTGCCTGCGGTAAATCCGGTCAGGTTCCGCTGCAGGCCTGGTTGCCGGATGCGATGGAGGGCCCGACGCCGGTCTCGGCCCTCATCCACGCGGCCACCATGGTCACCGCCGGTGTCTACCTGATCGCTCGCTGTTCCCCGATCTTCAACCTCACCGCGGACGGCCAGTTGGTGGTCACCATCATCGGCGCCGTCACCCTGTTGGTTGGCTGTATTGCCGGTTGCGCCAAGGACGACATCAAGAAAGTTCTGGCCTACTCGACGGTCTCGCAGATCGGCTACATGTTCCTGGCGGTCGGCCTCGGCGCCGGTGTTTACGCCCTTGGCATCCTGCACCTGCTGACCCACGGCTTCTTCAAGGCAGGCCTGTTCCTGGGCGCCGGTTCCGTCATGCACGGGATGAATGACGATGTCGACATGCGCCGTTACGGGGGTCTGTGGCGCAAAATGCCGATCACTTTTGCGACCTTCACTTTTGGCTATCTGGCGCTGATCGGATTTCCGTTCCTGTCCGGGTTCTACTCCAAGGACCCGATCATCGAAGCCGCGTTCGCCGCCGGCGGCACCAAGGGCTGGTTACTCGGTGGGGCAGCACTTCTCGGTGCCGGGCTGACCGCGTTCTACATGACACGGTTGATGTACATGACATTCTTCGGCAAGGCACGGCACGAAGAGTTGCGCTCTGCCGACGGTCGCGAGTATCACCCGCACGAGTCGCCGGCATCGATGACGGTGCCCATGGTGATCTTGGCCCTCGGTTCAATCTTCGCCGGATTCTTCCTCACCCAGGGGGAGCGCCTGGCCGGCTGGCTCAGCCCCTCCGTCGGTGAGTTTTCCGAGCCACACCCGGAGATCGTTTCGGCGACTGCGGTCACTGTCGGCACCCTGGTGATGATCGCTCTCGGCGTGGTGATCGCCTGGTTGTTCGTCGGCCGCAAACCGGTTCCGGTGCAGCGTCCTTCAGACGTCTCCTGGGTGATCCGATTGGCCAGGGCCGAGGTTGGTGGCGACGTGATCAACGAGACACTCTTTGCCACCCCGGGTATCAAGTTGACCAATTCACTGGTCGTGGCGGAGGAAAAGGCGGTCGACCGCGTAATGACTGGATTTGGTACCGGGCTCGCCGCGCTGTCCGCCAGACTCCGCAGAACCCAAACCGGTTACGTCCGGTCGTACGCACTGTCCATGCTCGGCGGCTCATTGATAGTTGTCCTGGCCCTGCTGGTGGTGAGGTTCGCATGAGCGATTTCCCCTTGGTTCTACTGCTTGTCGTCGTTCCAGCGGTCGGTGCGATTATCACCGGCGCAATGCGAAATGCGCCGGTCAAGCAGGTCAAGATCGTGGCGTTGGCCTTCACGCTCCTGGTGTTTGTGATTGCCGTGGCACTGTGGATCGGCTTTGACAAGGCAGACACGAACTACCAGTTCGTCTCCTCGGCGCAGTGGATCCCGACCCTTGGCATCAACTTTTCCGTTGGTGTTGATGGCGTTTCGTTGGTCATGATCGCGTTGATCGCACTGCTGCTGCCCATCGTGCTCGGCGCTTCCTGGGAGGAAAAGCTTCCAGCGGGCCGTTCCATCGGCAGCTACTTCTCGCTCCTGCTGATGCTGGAATCGACCTTGATCGGCGTCTTCGCGGCCACCGATGTGTTCCTGTTCTACGTGTTCTTCGAGCTCATGCTGCTGCCGATGTACTTCCTGATCGGTGCTTACGGCGGCCCACGACGTACCTACGCAGCCACCAAGTTCTTCCTGTACTCACTCTTCGGCGGGCTGATGATGCTCGCCTCGGTGATCGCGCTGTATGTGGTGAGCCGTGATCACATCCCCGGCGGAACGCTGGATTGGACTGCGCTGCAACAGATTGCCTCGGAAATTCCAGAGTCGACCCAGATGTGGATCTTCGCCGGTTTCGCGATCGCATTTGCCATCAAGGCGCCGCTCGTCCCGTTCCACACCTGGCTGCCGGACGCCGGTGCGGAAGCCCCGGTGGGCTCCGGCACCCTTATCGTCGGAGTCCTGGATAAGGTCGGCACCTTTGGTTTCCTGCGGATCTGTTTGCCACTGTTGCCGGCGGCGTCGGCAAAATTTGCCTGGCTGATCCTCCTGCTGGCCGTCATCGGGATTTTCTACGGTGGAATTGTGGCTGCCGGGCAGCGGGATCTAAAGCGCTTTGTCACCTATACCTCCATCGCGCATTTCGGCTTCATCGCGATGGGCGTTTTCGTATTCAGCACCCAGGCGCTGTCCGGTGCGGTGATCTACATGGTCGCCCACGGTTTGGCCACCAGTCTGTTGTTCTTGGTCATCGGCATGCTCACCTCCCGTGGTGGTTCCCGACTGATATCGGATTACGGCGGAGTGTGGAAGGTGGCGCCAATACTCGGCGGCATGTTCCTGATCGGTTCGCTGGCCACCATCGCGTTGCCCGGAACCAGTTCCTTCGTTGCCGAGTTCCTCGTCCTGATCGGCAGTTTCGCCACCCAGCCGGTCTGGGCTAGTTTTGCCACCGCGGGGATCGTGATCGCCGCGATCTACATGCTCTGGATCTTCCAGCGCACCATGACCGGCCCGGTCCGCGGCGCCGCAGTCATCGGTACCGTCGCCGGACCGGACTTCGGTCTGGACAAGCCGGCCGGTTCCAAGCAACTGGAGTCCGGTCACACCGTGACTGTCAAGGAACACCAGGCACCGACCAAGCCGAAGGCACTCTTCGGTGACCTCAATATTCGTGAGATTGCCGTACTGACACCGTTGGTCGCTTTGATCATGGTGCTGGGCGTCTATCCCAAGCCGATGCTGGACGTGGTCAACCCGACGGTGGCCAAGATCATCGAGATGTCTGGTCACACCGATCCTGTCCCCGCCGCGGGTGCTGTAGAAGGAGCCGGAAACTGATGAGCACTGTGAATTTGGTGGCCGCGGCTGTCACGCCTTTTGGCGAGCCCAACAGCATCACCGCTCCCGATGTGAACTTCTCGGTGATCATGCCGGTCCTGATCATTCTCGGTGCGGCGTGCATCGGGGTGCTGGCCGAAGCGTTGGTTCCCCGCAAGGGCCGTTATGTGGCGCAGGTTCTCATCACCGTCGGCGCCATCATCGCGGCCGGGGTGTTCACCGTGCTGCGTGCCGTCGACAAGGAATATGCGGTCACCTTCGCCGGTTCCATCGCCGTTGATCAGGCGACCTACATCATGTGGGGTGTACTCCTCGTGCTGGCGCTCGTCTCGGTCCTGCTGATGGCAGATCGGGTTTCCGAGCCAGGTGGCGCATTCGCCGCGCAGGCCGCCGCCCGACCGGGTTCGGCGCGGGACCGGGCGCATACCGCCACCGCGACATCGATGCAGACCGAAGTGTTCCCGTTGGCGTTGTTTGCCATTGGCGGCATGCTGGTATTCCCGGCGTCCTCGGACATGATCACGCTGTTTGTCGGACTGGAAGTGCTTTCGCTGCCGCTGTACCTGATGTGCGGGTTGGCGCGTCGTCGTCGGTTGATCTCGCAGGAAGCTGCAGTCAAGTACTTCTTGCTGGGTGCGTTTGCCTCCGCGATCCTGCTGTACGGCATCGCCCTGCTCTACGGTTACGCCGGCAGTCTGAAGTTCTCCGAAATCGCGTTGGCCACCCAAGCGGGCGGTCGCAGCAACATCATGTTGCTGATCGGGATGGCATTGCTGGTAGTTGGTCTGCTCTTCAAGGGGTCCGTCGGTCCGTTCCACTCCTGGACACCCGATGTCTATCAGGGCGCCCCGACCCCGATCACCGCCTTCATGGCCGCCTGCACCAAGGTCGCTGCTTTTGCCACCATGGTTCGGGTCTTCTACTCGGCCTTCGGACCCAGTAAGTGGAACTGGGAGGGCACACTCTGGGGGATCGCCATTGCGTCGATGTTGATCGGCGCGGTGATCGGGATTTCGCAGATCGATCTCAAGCGAATGCTGGCCTACTCATCGGTTGCGCACGCCGGCTTCCTGCTGATCGGTGTCATCGCCCTGACCGCCGATGGTATGTCTGCCACCATGTTCTATCTGCTGACCTATGGGTTCGCGACCATTGGTGTGCTGGCACTCCTGACGCTGGTACGCACGCCGGACGGTGAGGCGTCCTCGATCCTGGCCTGGGCAGGTCTGGCCAAGAAGTCACCGATGCTGGCCGCCCAGATGACGATTTTCATGTTGTCCTTCGCCGGGATCCCGTTGACCAGTGGCTTTATCGGCAAATTGCAGGTCTTCACCGCCGGTATCGAAGCCGGTGAAGGACCGCTGGTGGTGATCGCCATGGTGGCCACCGCCATCACCGCGTTCTTCTATTTGAAGATTGTGGTGTTGATGTATTTTGCCGCTCCGATCCAGGACGGTCCTTCGGTGATCGTGCCCGGCCCGATGACGATGATCGTTACGGCCGTTTGCTTCGCAATGACTGTTTTGCTGGGTCTTTTCCCGTCCCTGGTGATTGACCTGCTGACCATTCACCTTCCGCTGCTGTCGTAGCGGTCGTTGTTGGTTGGAACGGGCCTGTGTCGTGGGACCGCTGCCGAAGTTTCGCGCCCAT
>JBBSRY010000036.1:0-9379 GCA_038242595.1 Mycobacteriales bacterium | reverse complement strand
TTTGGCCAAAGGCCTTTCGCGCAGCTATGCCAAAGAGGGCCTTCTGGTGAACGCGGTCTCACCTGCGTTCATTGAAACCCCGATGACCGACGCCATGATGCACAAGAGGGCGCAGGAGAAGGGCGTCTCTTTCGACGAGGCAATTGAGTCGTTCTTGGCAGAAGAGCGACCGTACATGGAACTGGGTCGCCGCGGAAAGCCCGAAGAAGTAGCAGCGGTAATAGCATTCTTGTGCTCGGACCGAGCAAGTTTCGTCAATGGGTCCAATTATCGGGTTGATTCAGGCTCGGTGGCAACGATTTGAGCGAATCCGGTAAACGAGTTCGCGGCTACGCTGATCTCAAGAGTTACGCCGCCATTGGCGACGGCCGAACGGTGGCGCTGATCGCCGATGACGGTGTCATCGACTGGTTTCCAATGCCGAACCTGGATTCGCCGCCCGCTTTTGCTGCTCTGTTGGATGCTGACACCGGCGGTTCATTGACCCTGGCTCCGGAAGATGAATTCACCTTCGAGCGACACTACGTCTCCGGAACCAATGTGCTGGAAACAACTTTCACCACCGCGAGTGGGTCTGTGCTGGTGACCGAGTCGCTCAACAGCGGAGTGGCAGGCCGCCTGCCGTGGACGGAGTTGGCTCGACTCACAGTGGGGCTTCACGGATCGGTACGCATGCGTTGGTCCGTGCGGCCAGGCACCTTGCTGGACCGCAACACCGGCTGGATACAGCACAGCCCGCGTGGTCCGGTGATTCGGGTCGACGATCTGAGCATCGGGGTCTGCGGTTTCAATCACGGCCCGACCCGGCCTGTTGAAGTTCCGGCCGGCCTCTCGGGTGCTTTCGAAACCACCCCGGAGTCTCGCCATTTGGTGGCCATCGTCGGCACCCACGGCGAACCGCTGAACCTGCCGGTGGCTCAAGAGATCGAGCGTCGACTGGATCTGACAATCCAGGGTTGGCGGACCTGGTCGGCCAGTCTGAGCTACCACGGACAATGGGAACAGCAGGTCGAGCGCAGTGCGCTGGCGCTCAAGCTACTGATCTACAGCCCTACCGGCGCGATCGCGGCCGCTGCCACCACATCATTGCCGGAATGCCTGGATGGTGGCAAGAACTGGGATTATCGCTACGCCTGGGTCCGCGATATGGCTTTCACCATCAAGGCATTGATCCGGCTCGGGCTACGCGAGGAGATCCAGGCGGCGGTCGGGTGGCTCCTGAATACGATCCGTCGGCACGGTCCGCAACCGCACGTCTTCACCACCTTGCACGGCGAATTGCCGACCGGTCATCGTTTTGTGCCGCTTCCCGGTTGGCGTGGGATTGGCCCTGTCGTGGATGGAAACGCCGCGTCAGATCAACTCCAATTGGGCGCCTACGGTGACATCTTCGAAGTTGTGCAGACCTATGTGAACGCCGGTCATCTGTTAGATGATCCAACGGTCATTCTGCTGGCAGATTTGGCCAACAGGTGTTGTGATCAATGGCGCCTCAAGGACGCCGGCATTTGGGAGCTACCTGATCAGCACCACTACACCGCTTCGAAACTGGGTTGCTGGCGGGCCCTGAACATTGCCGTCAGCCTGGCGGCGGAAGGGCACCTGTCCGGGCCGGTCAATCGCTGGGTGGGTCAACGCGACGCGATTCGGCAGTGGGTGGAGGAACACTGCTGGTCGGACTCGAAGAAGTCCTGGGTGGGATATGCCGGCACTGACAATTTGGATGC
This sequence comes from Mycobacteriales bacterium, assembly GCA_038242595.1. Lineage (GTDB taxonomy): Bacteria > Actinomycetota > Actinomycetes > Mycobacteriales > Nakamurellaceae > Nakamurella. The sequence goes on along the minus strand of JBBSRY010000036.1, from coordinate 7,652 downwards.
AGCGGTGCTGCTGTACACCGACTTCGACAACGGCTCCTGCATGTCGACCACCATCGACGCACTCATTGCCGAACTGGGTCAAGGACCATTGCTGTACCGGACCAGTGAGACGGTCCAGGCCGAGGGTGCATTCTTGGCCTGTTCGTTCTGGCTGGCCTCGACATTGGCGTGCGTGGGACGGTTGCCCGAGTCTGTGGCACTGATGGATGAACTGGTCGCGCTGGATAACGAAGTCGGCCTGTACGCGGAGATGATCGACCCGGTCGACGGCTCGTTCCTGGGCAACCTGCCGCAGGGCTTGAGTCACCTTTCCCTGATCAATGCCGTGCTGACCATCAACGAGGTCAGGGCGGATTAAAGTTGAGCGGCGGTCGGTGACGAGGTCGCTAGGTTTGCCGGATAACCAGCGGGATGAGTTGCTCGGCCTCGGTCAGTGACCCGTGCTGTCCGACCAATTTGAGCACCTGTGGCGCGGCCACCCTGGAGTCGACCAATCCGAACGACCCTGATGCGGCCACCAGCACATCCCCGATGCGGGGTTTCACCCGTTCCTCCACCGTGCCGAACCAGCCCTGCTCGATGGCCTGATCCCGGGTCCGAACCCAGGCGACGTCACCAAATCGCTCCCGGAAGCGATCAGCCACTGCCTGTACCTGGTCGACCTGGCAATACAGCTGCAGCGCCCGGGTTTCGCCCCCGATATGACGGACACCTTTGAGCATCTCCGGGCTTTCGGCCAGGTCGACCCGATCCTGATGTGGGAGGTCGACCATGCCGTGATCAGCTGTCACCAATAGCAAAGTGCCGGCCGGCAATCGGGTGGCCAGCCGCTGGAGGCCACGATCAAGCACGCCAAGAGCCGACCGCCACTGTTTGGACTGCCATCCGTGGGTGTGTCCGGCGTAGTCAACTGCGCCCCAGTACAAGTAGGCCAGTCGCTTGCCGGGACCCTGGAGAGCTTTTACCGCGGCCGCTACACCCTGGTGCAGCTTCGCCGCGGCTACGAAGCGGCCGCCGCGCAATGCGGCATCGGTGAGACCCGAACCGTTGAACCTCGCCGGGCCGATCCGCACCGACTCCACTGCGGCCTCGTCCAATTTCTCGAACACCGTGGGATATACCTGCCAGGCCAACGGGTCTACCTCGTCGTCCCATTTCAGACCGTTGAGCAGCACATCTCGATCTGGATCCAGCACCTCATACCCCACCAGGCCGTGTTTGCCAGGGCAGGTACCGGTACCGAAAGAACCCATCGAAGCCGCGGTGGTGGTCGGGAAGCCGGCGCGCAGGAGGCGACCATGGTCGAGATGTGAGGTCAGGAAGGGGGCTGACTTCGCGCTCTCGGCGAGCAACTGGTAACCCAATCCGTCGACAAGAACAACGCACACTCGCTCCGATGCCGGCAGACCCCACTGTGGGGCGCCGGCGATTTGGACACCCAACGCACCGGCGGCGGCCGGCAGCACACCGCCGAGTACATCGCCGCTGTAGTCCGGAATTACCGGATCAGAGGCCACCATTCACCGACCGGCGCTGCGAGCCGTGGCGGCCGACAGTGATCTGGTGAAGTTGAGCGCGTCCTGGAGGGCGGTGGCGCCTTCGGCATCGGCACTGATCCGAATGGCAAGATCATCCCCGGTCAAGGTGCCGGCATATCCGTGATCGGCTTCGCAATCCGGGTCCCCGCACGATGCGGCTTCCAGGTCCACTCGAGCCACGCCGCCCCAACCAATGGTCAGTGTCAGCTCCCGACCCAGGGCTCCGCGGCGGTACTTTGCCGGGTCCGGCACCACGTGGGTCAGCATCACAGTACGAACCGAGTCCAGCGGCACCGCTTCGGAGGTGGCCACCCCGTGGGCCGAGGGACTATGGGACACCTCCGCGTCATGTTCATGTTCGTCCCCGTGATCATCGGCGTGCACAAACACCAGGCGACTCGGGGTCAGCACCAACACCGAAAGATGTCGTCGTATCGAATCGACGTCGAAGGTGGTTTCACCGTGCACCAGGAAGTCGCTGACTTCCTCGCCGGCCACGGCGATATCCAGCACATCGGCAACAAACGCCGGGTAATACCCGGCGGCTTCGATTCGTTTGGTCAGTGTCTTGGGCAACGTGAACATCTGGGTCATGCTGGCACCCCCCTGGTTCCTGCTGCTTCTAGGACCTTTCGAGCCACGCTGGCCACAAAATGCTTCAAGGCTACCTTCATCGAATCACGGCTCCGGCCCGGTCAGCTGCCAGGGCGATGGCGCCATCGCGTACTTCGTTGGCCTCAGCGGCGGTAAGCGTCCTGTCCACCGACCGTACGACCAACGCGAATGCCAGCGATTTCTTACCCTCTGGGACCTGGCTACCGGTATAGACGTCGAACAATCGCACGGATTCGAGCAGTTCGCCACCACCGGCAGCCAGCGCATCGGTGACCGCCGACGCCTCGATTCCGGCATCAACCACCAGCGCAACATCAAGATTGACCGCCGGGAAGGCCGAAATTGCCGGCGGCACCGGCGACACCCGGATCGGAAGACCCGACAGATTCAGCTCCAATGCCACCGTGCGCGGCGGCAGGTCCAACCGTTCGATGACCGCCGGATGCAACTCACCGGCGTAACCGACCGGCCAGTCGCCGACTCGCAGACCGGCGCAGCGTCCGGGGTGCCATGGGGCGTTCTCTGCCGCCACCACCCGCAACTCGACCCCGGCTGTCCGACCGATCCGACGTGCCAGTTCGATCGCATCGGACCAACTCACCGCACGCCCCTTGCCCCACCATCCAGCGCGTTCCCAATTGCCGGCCGCGACAGCTGCAACATGCTGCGGTTGGTCGGGGACGCTGGCTTTGAGCACGGCGAGTTCGGACTCCGTCGGCCGACCGGCAACGGAAACGGTCGGCGGCTTGGGCACCTGGGAACCGGGCAGGAAGACCAACCCCAGTTCGTAGAGGGCGAGGTCCTTGACTCCGCGAGAAAGATTACGGTGCAAGACATCCAGCAGGCCGGGCAGCAGGGTGGTGCGCATCTGCGCCTTTTCCGCATCCAGCGGATTGCGCAGCACCGCGGCCCGACGACGGACATCTGCTGCGGGCAGCCCCAGCTGGTCGAAATCCTTGTCGCCGACAAACGGGAACGACAGCACCTCAACCAGACCTGCCGAGGCAAGATCGGCGGCGACGACACGCTCTCGCCGCTGGCCTGCGGTAAGACCTGATCCAGCCGGAGCCACCGGCAACACCGAGTCGATGCTGTCGTATCCCTCGAGTCGAGCGATCTCCTCCACCAGGTCGGCGGGACGAGTCAGATCCGGACGCCAGGACGGCGGCGTGACCAACAGAATCGATGAACCCGACTCGTCAGCCCTGGCCTCGATGGTGCAACCCACCTCGGTCAGGCGCTTGGCCGCGACCCCCGGGCCGAACGGGCGGCCGACAATCCGCTCCGGTTCGCTGATCGGCAGCACAACAGTGGCAAGCGAAGTGCGAACGCCGACATCTGTGCGAATTTGTGGCATGACGCCGCCACCATAGCGGGCCAGCAGGATCGCCGCTGCTTCGGCGGCCACGGCGGTGACCGCGGGATCTACCGCTCGTTCAAAACGCCGGGACGCCTCCGATGGCAGTTTGAGCCGTCGCGCTGTCCGCGAGATCACCGGTGGCGTCCAATGTGCTCCCTCGATCAGGACATCGGTGGTCGACTCGCTGATTTCGGTACCGGCACCGCCCATCACACCGGCCACCGAGATCGCACCGGACTCGTCGGCGACCACCAGGTCGGTGTCGCGCAGAGTCCGCGTCGCAGCGTCCAGGGTCTCCAGGGTCTCGTCAGTGGCGGCGCGTCGGACCACGATCGGGCCTTGGAGTTTGGCCGTATCGAAGGCGTGCAGTGGTTGTCCGAGTTCGAGCATCACATAGTTGGTGACATCTACCGCGAGCGAGATGGCGCGAATACCGCAAGCCTGCAATCGACGGCGAATCCAGAACGGACTGGGTGCCTGCGGATCAATTCCGGTTACCCGAACTGCCACGAAGCGATCGCAGCCGGTGGGGTCGTCGATGGAAACCGGCCAGGCCTGTTCCCCGGAGGCATCGGTCTGGAGCGGAATCGCAGCGGGGTCGATGAACGGTACGGCGAACGCTGCCGAGAGTTCACGGGCCAAGCCTCGAATGGACAGCGCGTATCCACGGTCCGGCGTGACGGCGAGTTCGAGAACGGTGTCATTCGCGCCCACCAGGTCACGGGCATCGGAACCGACGACAGCTTCCGGGTCATCGGCATCGAGCACGATGATGCCGTCGTGGTCGGCGCCGACTCCAAGCTCGGCGGCCGAGCAGATCATGCCGTCGGAAATATGACCGTAGGTCGACCGGGAGGCAATGGTGAAGTCGCCGGGCAGTGTGGTGCCGGGCAAGGCCACTACGACCAGATCGCCGACGTTGAAGTTGCGGGCGCCGCAGATGATGCCGCGTTCGTCGGTCGTTTCGCCGTCCGGTCCCAGCTCACCATTACCGGCCCCGACGGTGACCCGGCAATAGCGGATCGGCTTTTTGAATTCGGTGAGTTCGGTGATTTCGCGAACATGCCCGACCACCAACAAACCGTCGGTGAGTGGTGGGGTGTGGACGCCTTCGACCTCGTGCCCGATGCGAATCAGGGCCTCCGCGATCTGCTCGGGTGTGGTGCCTGCCGGTAGGCAGACATACTTTTTGAGCCATTCCAGTGGCGCGCGCATCGGGTCAGACCTCCGTGGTGAAGGCGGCCGTGAAGCGGGCGTCGCCTTCGATCAGGTCCCGCATATCGGGAATGGAATTGCGGAATTGCAGGGTGCGCTCGACACCCATGCCGAAGGCGAAGCCCGACCACTCGGCGGGGTCCAGACCGGCAGCGGTCAACACATTGGGATCGACCATGCCGCAGCCACCCCATTCGACCCAACCGGCGCCGCCCTTCTTCTTCGGGAACCAGACATCAAGCTCGGCGCTCGGTTCGGTGAAGGGGAAGAAATGCGGCCGGAGCCGGGTGAGCGAGTCCGGGCCGAACATGGCCTTGGCGTAGTGATCCAGGGTGCCCTTCAGATGGGCCATCGTCAGATGACGGTCGATGGCCAATCCTTCGATCTGGTGGAACACCGGGGTGTGGGTGGCATCGAGTTCGTCGGTGCGGTAGACCCGCCCCGGGCACACCACATAGATCGGCGGCTTTCGTTCCAGCATGGCCCGCATCTGAACCGGGGAGGTGTGCGTGCGCAGAATCAGGCCGGAATCTTCTTGCGACCCGTCGCCATCGGCTACATAGAAGGTGTCCTGCATCGCCCGCGACGGGTGATCCGGCGGGAAATTCAGTGCGTCGAAATTGAAGAACTCCGCTTCCAACTCCGGGCCCTGGGCTACCTCCCATCCCATCGCGATGAAGGTGTCCGCCGTCTGCTGCATCGTCAGTGATATCGGGTGTCTGGCGCCGGCCGGTTCGCGGTCGAACGGCAGCGTCACATCGACCTTCTCTTCGACCAACATCCGAGCTTCCCGCTCCGCAGTCAGCCGGGTCAGTGACTGAACGTAATCGGCATTGATCTGCACCAGGGCGGCATTGATGGCCTTGCCGGCGGCGGCCCGCTCACTGCCAGGCAGAGTTCCCAGGCTGCGCCGGGCCAATAACACCACGGAGCGATCGCCGAGGTGGACCAGCTTCTCGGCGGCCAGTTGGGTCAGGTCGCCGGCCCCGGAAAAAGCCTTACCGGCTGCGGCAATTGCCTCTTCCAACTGCTGCTGCGTGCTTTGTCCGTCACTGCTCGTCATCGGAATCCGTTTCCCAGCTCTACCGTTTTGTGCTCTGAGGACATCCAGTCGCACTGCCCAGATCATCGACCCGGTCATGACAACCCTCAATGCCCCGGACACTGCGACCAATATGCCTGCAACCCGGGAAAACCCCGGCTCGTCAGCATAATTGATTTGCCGGCGTCACTCTTCGCAATTGTCGCCCCGGTGGACAACTACGCCGCGGTTTGCCACTTCTGAGCGGTTGTACGTGACTGCTGGCCAATGCCGGTATCGTGCCGTTCTGTGTCCCGTACCAGTGAATTTTTCCGTGGCCTGTTCAGATTGCCGAAGTCGAGATCCAAACCCTCGTCGGCACTCGACCAACGAGCGGGGGCCGCCAAGGGCAAGGTCTCGAGTCCGCTCGACCCGCGCGCGGGGGCCGCCGGGCAACGAATCGGCGGTGCAGAGGTAGGCCGTTTTGGCGCTACCGCCACCGTCGAGATCGAAGCGGCAAAAATTGGGAAAGTTGCCATGACCTACTCCCCCAGCGTTGACGGAAATCCGGACCCCGGTGAAGTGGTCTGGACCTGGGTGCCGTTCGAGGAGAACGACGGCCGCGGTAAGGACCGTCCGGTGCTCGTCGTGGCCAACCTAAAAAACGGTTCAGTTCTTGCGGTCCAACTCACCAGCAAGGCGCACGAGGGTGACCGTGAGTTCTTGTCCTTGGGCACCGGCTCTTGGGACGCGGAGAACCGGGCCAGTTGGGTCAATCTGGATCGAGTATTTCAAGTGCATCCCGATGGCATGCGACGCGAGGCTGCTTCGTTGGACAAAACCCGATTTGACCGAGTCAAGGGTGCTCTGCGGAGCCGTTACTCCTGGAGCTGAATTCTCGACCTCAGGGACAGCAGAGCCTGTTTCCTTGAATTGCGGAAACGGGCTCTGCTGTTGGTAAAGAACTGAGCTGAATTACTCAGACGTCTTTGTTGCGACGACGCAGATTCGACGCCGAGGCATACAGACAAATCGCAGCTGCGGTAGCCAGGTTCAGCGACTCGGCCTTGCCATGGATGGGAACCTTGACGGACTCATCGGCAGCTTGGATCACCGAATTGGGTAGGCCATGAGCTTCGGAACCGAAGATCCACGCGGTGGGCAGGTCCAGCAGACCGTCTTCGCGAGCCTGATCCAGATCGACCTCGGCGCCGCCGGTGGTCGCCAGCACACTCAGGCCCGCCGCCGCGAGATGCGCCAGCAGCTCAACTGGGTCACCGGCCCGAACGATCGGCAGGTGAAAAATCGACCCGGCCGAAGCCCGGACAGCCTTGGGATTGAAGAAGTCCACCGAATCGCCGGCGAAGATCACCGCATCGGCACCAGAGGCGTCAGCCAGTCGAACCACGGTTCCGGCGTTGCCGGGATCGTTGGCGTCGACCAGCACGGCAACCAACTTGGAATCCTCGTTCAGAGCCTGTTCCAATGGCACATCGATTGCCTTGCACCGGGCGAAAAGACCCTGTGGCGCTTGGGTATCGGAGAGGAACGAGGCAGCACGAGTGGTCACGGCGGTGACTTCCACCCCGGCCCGGAATGCGGCGCGCACCAACTCGACGTTCTTGGCTCCGGCGTCGGCTGTCATGAACAGTTCAAGGACGGACCCCGGGTTGTCCTTGGCATATTCGATCGCTTCGCCAACAGCCTGGGCACCTTCGGCCAAAAATTCGCCGGCCTCGATCCGGCGGGATCGTCGCAGCAACCGATGTGCTGCGGCGATCCGCGGGCTGCGCTCACCCAACGCACCGTCGACCACATCGTCCTCATCCGGCGCATGTGCGCCCTGCGGAAACTCGGCGTCCCGTGCTGCCGATGCAGATCGACTGGCCGGGACACCCGATGC
>JBBSRY010000035.1:0-9576 GCA_038242595.1 Mycobacteriales bacterium | reverse complement strand
CTCGACGAGGTGGAAGATCAGATTTTCCGCTTCGGACGGATCATCCAGAGCAGCCCAGAATTGACGTTGGCCTTGGACGACCAGACCGGTGATCGCGGCGCGAAGGCAACTCTGGTGCAGCGCCTGCTGGTGGGTAAAGCTCATCAGTTGACGATCGATCTCTTGACCGCACTGGCCCGAGACACCCGGGGGCGGACTTTTGCCCACGGTGTCGAGCAACTGGTCACGCAGGCAGCCCAGCGCAAGGACAAGGTGGTTGCCATTGTCACCAGTCCGGTGGAGCTTTCTGGTGAACAGCAACGTCGCCTGGTCGCTGCTCTGGGCAGGATTTATCACCGCGCCGTTGCCGTTCACGTACAAACAGATCCGAGTATCAAGGGTGGTCTGTTGGTCCGAGTCGGTGATGAGCTGATCGACGGCAGTGTTGCTGGTCGGCTCGCCGCGCTCAAATCTGCGTTGTCCGGTTGAGGTGACGCGGTGAGCAGTACTTTTCGACAGAACCATGACAGATTCACTACGAGAATTAACACGAGAACGGGAACGCGATGACCGAGTTGACGATCTCCGCTGATGAGATCCGCTCCGCGATCGATGGCTTTGTAGCCGGCTATTCACCCGAGGTAACCCGGGAAGAAGTTGGAATCATTGCTGACACCGGTGACGGGATCGCCACGGTGGAAGGCTTGCCGTCGGCAATGGCCAACGAGCTGCTGCAGGTCCCCGGTGGGGTTCTCGGAGTGGCCCTGAACCTGGATGTGCGCTCCATCGGCGCGGTCATCCTCGGTGATGCCAACACGTTGGAAGAGGGCCAGCAGGTCACCCGCACCGGCGAGGTTCTTTCTGTCCCGGTGGGCGATGCGTTCCTTGGGCGAGTTGTCAACCCGTTGGGCTACCCGATCGATGGACTTGGCGAAATTGTCGCCGAGACTCGACGTCCGTTGGAACTACAGGCTGCCGGCGTGATGGAGCGCCAGTCGGTCAGCGAGCCCATGCAGACCGGCATCAAGGCCATCGACGCGATGACACCGATCGGCCGTGGCCAGCGTCAGTTGATCATCGGTGACCGCAAGACCGGCAAGACCGCGGTCTGCGTCGACACCATCATCAACCAGAAGGCCAACTGGGATTCCGGTGATGTCAACAAGCAGGTGCGTTGCATCTACGTTGCCATCGGCCAGAAGGGCACCACCATCGCGGCGGTGCGCAAGTCCCTCGAGGAAGCCGGATCGCTGGAATACACCACGATCGTCGCGGCGCCGGCATCAGATTCCGCCGGTTTCAAGTGGCTCGCCCCGTACACCGGATCGGCCATCGGCCAGCACTGGATGTACGCCGGCAAGCACGTCCTGATCATTTTCGACGATCTTTCCAAGCAGGCCGAGGCCTACCGCGCTATCTCGCTGCTGCTGCGTCGCCCGCCGGGCCGCGAGGCCTACCCGGGAGACGTGTTCTACCTACATTCCCGTCTACTGGAGCGCTGTGCCAAACTCTCCGACGAATTGGGTGCCGGTTCCATGACCGGTCTGCCGATCATCGAGACCAAGGCCGGCGACGTGTCCGCGTTCATCCCGACCAACGTCATCTCGATCACCGATGGCCAGGTCTACCTGCAGTCCGATCTGTTCAACTCCGGTGTTCGCCCGGCCATCAACGTCGGTATCTCCGTCTCCCGCGTCGGCGGCGCCGCTCAGGTGAAGGCCATGCGCTCCGTTTCCGGCACGCTACGTCTTGATCTGTCGGCCTACCGCGAACTCGAAGCCTTCGCAGCTTTCGGTTCCGACCTGGATGCCACCTCCAAGCGCGCCCTGGACCGCGGGGCACGGCTGGTCGAATTGCTCAAGCAGGCCCAGTACTCTCCATTCAGTGTTCCGGAGCAGGTCGTCTCCATCTGGGCGGGTACCCGCGGCCACCTGGACCGCGTGCCCGTTGGCGACATTCGTCGCTTCGAGGCCGAGTTCCTGGAGTCGATCCGGCACACAGCTGGCGGCCCACTGGAAGCCATTGCCAGCAGTGGCAAGTTGGAGCCCGAGACCGAAGCAGCGTTGGTTAAGGCCATTGAAAACTTCACCGCCGGCTTCACCACCTCCGATGGCACCATCCTCGGCCGCGAGGCCACTGTTGCTGCCATGGATGCCAAGGAACTGGGCCAGGAAAAGGTCCAGGTTCGCGGCGCCAAGCGGGGTAAGTGAGCCCATGTTGCTGACGAACATCGAAAGCCGACGGGAGGTGTGACATGGCAGCTCAGGTAAGGGATCTGAAGAACCGCGAACGTAGCGTTCGCAAGACCCAGAAGATCACCAAGGCTCAGGAACTCATTGCAACTTCGCGTATTGCGAAGGCGCAGGCCGCTGTGCGGGCGTCCCAGCCGTACTCCAAGCTCATCACCGATGTTCTTTCCGCCTTGGCTTCGGCCTCAACGTTGGATCATCCGTTGCTCAACGAGCGAGCCAATCCGACGCGGGCGGGCATCCTGCTGATCACCTCCGATCGCGGTCTGTGCGGCGGTTACAACGCCAATGCCATCAAGCGTGCTGAGGAGCTCAGTTCCTTGTTGCGCTCGCAGGGTAAGACACCGGTGGTCTACGTCATCGGGCGAAAGGGCTTGGGCTATTACACCTTCCGCCAGAAGTCGATCGCCGGATCATGGACAGGTTTCTCCGAGAAGCCGACCTTCGCCGATGCCGAGCGGGCGGCAGAAGCTGTTCTCGAATCGTTTCTGATCGGTTCAGAGGGCACCACCGAAAGCGGGCAGCAGGGCATCGACGAACTGCATGTGGTCTCAACGCAGTTCCGCTCGATGATCACTCAGGTGGCGCAGGCCTCCCGAGTGGCTCCGCTGGAGGTCGAATATGTAGATCCAGAAACGCAGCCTGAATCTTCTGGACTACTGCCGTCCTATGAATTCGAGCCGCAGGCGACCGTGTTGTTGGACGCATTGTTGCCGCGTTACGTCAACACCCGAATTTACGCGGCGTTGCTGGATTCAGCAGCCAGCGAGTCGGCAGCTCGACGGGCGGCCTGTAAGGCCGCCACCGATAACGCCAATGACATCATCAAGAGACTCAGTCGGGAAGCCAACCAGGCTCGCCAGGCTCAGATCACCCAGGAACTCTCCGAGATCGTCGGCGGCGCCGATTCTCTTGGTTCTGCAGGAAGTGAAGAAAACTGACATGACTGCCGCAACAGCTGTTTCGGGTCGGGTGGTCCGGGTTATCGGCCCGGTCGTCGACATCGAGTTTCCTCGGGGCACCATCCCCGAGTTGTTCAACGCACTCAAGACCGATGTCACCGGCTTGGGCGAGGCCCGCACGCTGACCCTGGAGGTGGCACTGCACCTCGGCGACGGCATCGTGCGGGCCATTTCCATGCAGCCGACCGATGGTTTGGTTCGTGGCGCCAGTGTGTCCGATTCGGGTTCTCCCATTTAGGTGCCCGTTGGTGACGCTGTCAAGGGCCACGTGTTCAACGCCCTTGGTGCCTGCCTGGATGCGCCCGGTTCGACCGACTCGGTCGAGCGCTGGCCGATTTACCGCAAGCCACCGCCCTTCGATCAACTCGAGGGTAAGACCGAGCAACTGGTGACCGGTATCAAGGTCATCGATCTGCTCACCCCGTATGTGCAGGGTGGGAAGATCGGTCTCTTCGGTGGTGCCGGCGTCGGTAAGACCGTGCTGATCCAGGAAATGATCACCCGCGTAGCCAAAAACTTCGGTGGTACCTCGGTATTCGCCGGTGTTGGCGAGCGCACCCGTGAGGGCAACGACCTGATCACCGAAATGACCGAGTCCGGGGTTATCAATGACACCGCACTTGTCTTCGGTCAGATGGACGAGCCGCCGGGAACCCGGATGCGGGTCGCACTTTCGGCGCTGACCATGGCGGAGTACTTCCGCGATGTGCAGAACCAGGATGTGCTGCTGTTCATCGACAACATCTTCCGTTTCACCCAGGCAGGTTCTGAGGTTTCCACGCTCCTCGGCCGGATGCCGTCGGCTGTCGGTTACCAGCCGACGCTGGCCGATGAAATGGGTGAGTTGCAAGAGCGGATTACCTCCACCCGGGGCCACTCCATCACCTCACTGCAGGCCATTTACGTTCCTGCCGATGACTACACCGACCCGGCGCCGGCCACCACCTTTGCGCACCTCGATGCGACGACCGAGCTTGCCCGGTCCATCACCGAGAAGGGCATTTACCCGGCGGTCGATCCGCTGTCCTCGACCTCTCGGATCCTGGATCCGCAGTACGTCGGCGACGAGCACTACCGAGTAGCCCAGGAAGTTGTCCGGATTCTGCAGAAGTACAAGGAACTCCAGGACATCATCGCCATCCTCGGTATGGATGAGCTTGCCGAGGAAGACAAGCTCCTCGTCGGTCGTGCCCGCCGGATGGAGCGATTCCTCGGCCAGAACTTCTTCGTGGCCAAACAGTTCACCGGCCAGGATGGTTCCTATGTGGAAATGGCAGACACCATTGCTGCCTTCGATGCCATCGCCAAGGGCGACTACGATCACATTCCGGAGCAGGCCTTCCTGAACACCGGTGGTCTGGAAGACGTTGAGGCGAAAGCCAAAGAGCTGCAGAGATAGTGTTGAGCTGACGAGAGGGCCCCGCGATCACACGATCGCGGGGCCACTTTCGGCAATGGACCGAATGAGCGAATATATGAGTATTTGTCATCGGCTAGGCTAGAAGAAGATCCGCAATCGAACCTGCCAACGCAGGTAGGCATTGGAGTAACCCGTGGCAGAAATGTTTGTCGAGTTGGTAGCAGTCGAGCGCGAGATCTGGTCCGGCCAGGCGACGTCGATCGTGGCCCGTACGACCGAAGGTGATATCGGCATTTTGCCTGGTCACTCACCATTGTTGGCGCAGCTCAAAGAGGGCTTCGGAGCCAAGATCACGCATCCGGATGGAACCGAGACCGGCGTGGCGGTCCATGGTGGGTTCCTGTCGGTGACGAATACGAAGGTTTCCATCCTGGCCGAGGATGCCCAACTGGCTGATGAGATTGACATCATTGCCGCCCGTTCGGCGTACGATTCAGCAAGACGCCACGATGACGCTGTCGAATCCGCCGACTTACTCCGGGCCAGGGCCCAGCTGTTGGCCGCTGGACAGAGTATTTAGCTGGTTGTCGGGACGGGACGGTTACTGCCATGGACAGCCTGGAGATCGGCGGCATCACGCTGCTTATTCTTGCTGTCCTGGTGATCGTCTTCATTGCCGTTCGCCGTTTTACGCTGGCGCGCGCAGGCGCGATCGATATGTGTTGGCGCAACAAGACCGATCTGGACAGCAGGGGCTGGTACCTGGGTCTGGCCAAGTTCGATGATTCCGACCTGCTGCTATATCGATCGTTTTCCCCATTGCCGCTAGCGGCAAAGGTGCTTCGGCGAGATGAGTTGACCCTCGGCGAACGCCGTCATCCGGCCGGAACCGAGGCCGATCTACTGCCGATCGGGGCTGTCATCATTCGCTGCACCGACAGGTCAGGGACCTTCGAGCTGGCCATGTCCGAGCAGGCCACCACCGGTGTGTTGTCGTGGATCGAGTCCTTGCCGCCCAGCAATCAGTCGACCGGTAATTCTCGCCGCACCGGTTAGCGCGCTCTCACCGTTCGCCGCCGGGAACCCATTTCACGTCGCCGTCCGGGTTCGCCACCCGGCACAGGATGAACAGCAGATCCGACAGCCGGTTCAAGTACTTCGGTGCCAACGGATTCGTCCGAGCCTCATCTGCGGCCATCAACTTCCAGACCGAACGCTCAGCCCGTCTGGTCACGGTCCTCGCCACATGGAGCAGGGCCCCGGCCGGGGTGCCACCGGGCAGGATGAATGAGTTGAGTTTGGACAGCGGTTCGTTAAAGGCGTCACACTCGGCCTCGAGCCGATCAACGTAGTCGGCGGTGATTCGCAACGGCGGGTAGGTCGGTTCGGGGGCGATCGGCGTGCTCAGATCGGCCCCGAGGTCAAAGAGTTCATTCTGGATCCGGGTGAGCGATGACGCCACTTCGACGGCCGGGGCGCCGAGGGCAAGCACGACGCCGATGGCAGCGTTGGTCTCGTCGCAGTCCGCGTACGCGGCAAGGCGCGGATCAGTTTTGGAAACCCGGCTGAAATCGGAGAGTCCGGTGGTCCCATCGTCGCCGGTGCGGGTGTAGATCTGCGTCAGGTGAACAGCCATGTGTCGACTCTACGTTGAACCGGCCGAGACCACCGCAGGCACTAGAGTTTCCGATGTGGAGCAATTTATCGTGACCGGCGGTGCCAGGCTGGCCGGCGTGGTGGCTGTAGCCGGAGCCAAGAACAGCGTCTTGAAATTGATGGCGGCCTCGTTGCTGGCCGAGGGTACGACGGTGTTGACCAACTGCCCGGATATTCAGGATCTGCCGCTGATGGCCGATGTTTTGCGAGGTCTGGGTTGCGAGGTGCAGATTGTGGCCGACACGGTCACGATAACCACGCCGGCCGAGCCGGAATACGTCGCCGACTTCCCAGCAGTGGCCAAACTACGGGCCTCAGTAGCCGTACTGGGTCCGTTGATGGGGCGACTCCGGCGCGCCAGGGTGGCACTACCCGGCGGCGACGCGATCGGTTCGCGCCCGCTGGATATGCACCAAAATGGCCTCCGCGCACTCGGTGCGACTATGGAGATCGAACACGGTCACGTGGTGGGGCACGCGCGGGAACTGCGGGGAGCTGCCATCGATCTGGAATTCCCCAGTGTCGGAGCTACCGAGAATCTCTTAATGGCAGCTTCGCTGGCCAGCGGCACCACGGTCATCGAGAACGCCGCCCGAGAACCGGAGATCGTCGATCTGGCAGTCATGCTGACTCAGATGGGCGCCAAGATCGAGGGCGCCGGGTCCAGCACGATCACCATCGAAGGCGTCGATCGTCTGCGCCCGACCACTCACCGTACGGTGGGGGACCGAGTGGTGGGTGGAACCTGGGCCTACGCAGCGGCCATCACCGGCGGGGTGATCACCGTGCAGGGGGTGGATCCGGATCACCTGGCGGCGCCGCTGGAACGGCTTGTCCGAGCCGGCGCTTCGGTATCCGGTGGCGGCGACCACTTCACCGTTGAGATGGACGGTCGGCCTAGGGGCGTTGACTTTGTCACGCTGCCGTTCCCCGGTTTTCCGACAGATCTGCAGCCGATGGCGCTGACCTTGGCTGCGGTGGCAAAGGGGCATTCGCTGGTCACGGAGAATGTGTTCGAGGCGCGTTTCCGCTTTGTGGATGAGCTGGTTCGAATGGGCGCCGATGCCCGCACCGATGGCCACCATGCTTCGCTGACCGGGGTGGAAAAGCTCTCCAGTGCGCCGGTGTGGGCCACCGATATCCGGGCCGGTGCCGCTCTGGTGCTGGCGGGTTTAGTGGCCGAAGGCGACACCGAGGTCAATGAGGCCTGGCATATCGACCGAGGTTATCCCCGATTTGTCGAAGATCTGGTGTCGCTCGGCGCCACCGTGCGTCGGCATGTGACCTCGGACTAAACAACCGGTCCGGTCAGTCGGCTGACCAGCTGCCCGCGGTGAAAGGCTTTCCACCGCACAGGGTTTCGCCCACAGTGCTGCCTTCCTCGTAAGTCATCCTCAAAGTCTGCCGGCGACCCTTGACAGTTGCAGTCACGTTGGTTGAACGCTGCTCAGGTGATTCGTCGGTGATCAGCACATCAAGGACCGCAGCCGGTCCAATGTCGTTGCGCCACAACACCTCCGCGGCCTGGGCTGCCGGCGACAGATCGGCGCGTCCGCGTAGGCCCACTGGGTGCACCAGGCCATCCTGGGCGGCGTAGGCAATCTCGAGAGTCATTTCCGGAGTCAGTCGGCCGTAGGAGTAGCCCCAGGGCAGCACAATCATGGTGGAGGCGAACCGATGTCCGCCAAGGTGGCTGATCTCCACCACCGGGGAATGGTCATCACCGGCCAGCACCTGATGCAGTTGCTGTGCCAACGGCCGACCCTTCAGTGCGCAGCAACGGTCGCGGGATCCGTTCGTGCAGACCGCAAACAGTGGGTCAGAGCTCGAACCGGCCGCTGCCGGCAGAGCTTTCAATTCCTCGACCGTGACCGATCGGGTCGCGGTGAGAAAACTGTCGGTACCGACCCGCCCGATGTGGGTCACGGTGGATTCCAGCGGTTCGACGCGACCGATCGGTCTGATAGCAAATGCTCGAAGTTGCGGCATGGTCACTATCTGCCGAGCATCCTGCGGCATGGCAGCCCCGACTGCGTCGTCAGCAGCGGTCTTGGACCAACTTCCTCGATGCTCGATCAGCACGAAGGTCTGGAAGGTTGCCGAGGTGCCGGCAAGTGAGTCGCCGATCCGCTCGTCGGCATCAGAACATAGGAGGTCGGAGTTCGGCACAGCCGGCACGGTCATGAATTCATCCTGCCCGATCGCCGGGTTAGGGTTATCCGGTGCGCCTGGTTATTGCTCGATGCTCTGTTGATTACGCCGGTCGATTGACCGCTCATCTGCCGTTGGCCACCCGACTGCTGCTGATCAAGGCGGATGGTTCAGTTTCCATCCATGCCGACGACCGAGCGTACAAACCGCTGAATTGGATGAGTCCGCCCTGTTGGTTGATCGAGGAAAGTCCGACCCTATGGCGGGTGCAGAACAAGGCGGGGGAGCAGTTGGTCATCACCCTCGAGGAGATTCTGCACGATTCCAGCCATGAACTCGGATTTGACCCGGGGCTGGTCAAGGACGGTGTCGAAGCGCACCTACAGGAGTTACTCGCCGAACAGGTCGAATTACTCGGCGCCGGCTACACGCTGGTGCGTCGGGAATTCCCGACCCCGGTGGGACCGGTGGATCTGCTGGTCCGCGACGGCAACAACAGGGTGGTGGCGGTAGAGATCAAGCGCCGCGGCGATATCGACGGGGTTGAACAACTCACCAGGTATCTGGAACTTTTGGGTCGAGATCCCCTGCTTGCTCCCATCACCGGCATCTTTGCCGCTCAGCAGATCAAACCGCAGGCACGAACACTGGCGCAGGACCGCGGGATCCGTTGCGTGGTGCTGGACTACGAGGCAATGCGCGGTGTCGACGACCCGAGTGTGCGGCTATTCTGACCGGCTGGTTCAGCGTCCTGCCGGCGCTGCGCCCGGCCGCTTTCACCTCTGGGCGCAACGACTCTGCCAGGTCCGGCCAATGCCCTCCGATAACCTGAGAGAACCGGCCCGATGGTGGTCGGAAGGCACGTGTCCCACACACGATTTGGTCAAGACGGAGGTCAAGAGTGGACGTCAAAATTGGTGTCGCAGACACCGGACGTGAGCTCGTGGTGAACTCCACGGCTACCCCTGAGGAGATTGAGGCTCAGGTCGCCGAGGCGTTCAAAGATCCTCAGTCCACGCTCACCCTGGTGGATGAGAAGGGACGTCGGATCCTGGTTCCCAGCGCAAAGATTGCCTAGGTAGAGATGGCACCGGCCGATAGCAGGCGTGTTGGCTTCATGGTTGCCGACTGACGTCCGGCTAGTTTTGGTGCGGACGCCCGGTGTGCGGCTGGCGAGGGAATCGCGAGATTCCCCGCCAGGCCAGGGTGTACACCAATT
>JBBSRY010000034.1:0-9672 GCA_038242595.1 Mycobacteriales bacterium | reverse complement strand
TTTGTTTCCAACAGCGGCAACGCTGCATCAAAGGTCGAAGCGATTGCAGCCGGCATGAAGTGCGCCAGGCACCGTGGCCCGGACGACCCTGGGACCTGGCACGATCCGGATGTGGCCTTTGGGTTCAACCGACTGTCCATTATTGATATTGAGACCTCACACCAGCCGCTTCGCTGGGGTCCGCCGGAGGATCCCGCCCGATACGCGCTGATTTTCAACGGCGAGATTTACAACTATCTGGAGCTGCGGGCCGAGCTGGCCCAGACGCACGGCGCAACTTTCGCGACCAAGGGTGATGGCGAGGCAATAGTTGCCGCCTTCCACTACTGGGGCGAGGAGTCCGTCACCCGCTTGCGCGGCATGTTCGCCTTTATGATCTGGGACACCACCACACGTCGGGTGTTCGGTGCTCGTGACCCATTTGGAATCAAACCGTTGTTCACCGCAGTGACCCAAGACGGTATCGCGTTCTCCTCCGAGGCCAAGAGCCTCCGCGAACTGACCGCACCGGCCACCGTGGATCCGGTTGCCCTGCAACAGTATTTGGTCCTGCAATACGTTCCGGAACCAGCCACGATGGATATCAACATCCGGCGAGTGGAATCGGGCACCAGCTTTTCGATCAGCTTGAACAGGCCGGGCGCGGCGAACGAACCGTTGGACGTTTCCTACCGTCGATACTTCCGTCCGGTGTTCACCCCTACACCATTGACCACCGCAGCAGCCAAAGCAGCCCTGTACGAGGAGATCGCCGAGACCCTGACCGACTCGGTGGCCAAACACATGCGGGCCGATGTGACGGTGGGGGCCTTCCTCTCGGGCGGGATCGACTCCACCGCTATCGCCGCGCTGGCCAAGCGTTCCAACCCGGATCTGATCACCTTCACCACCGGTTTTGAATACAAGGGTTATTCCGAGGTGGATGTCGCCGCCGAAACTGCGGCGGCCATCGGTGTGCGGCATGTGGTTAAAACAGTCTCGGCGCAGGAGCTGATGGACACACTGCCACTGATCGTCTGGTACTTGGACGATCCGGTCGCTGATCCGGCGCTGGTGCCGCTGTATTTCGTGGCCAGAGAGGCCCGCAAACACGTGAAAGTGGTTCTCTCCGGCGAGGGCGCTGATGAGCTCTTCGGTGGTTACAACATTTACCGGGAGCCGCAGAGTTTGGCTCCCATCACCCGACTCTCCCCCAAACTCCGCAACGGGTTGGCCGCGCTCGGCCGCGCGCTGCCGGAAGGGTTCCGCGGCAAAGACATGTTGCGGCGGGGCGCCATTGATCTGCCCGAGCGGTACTACGGCAATGCCCGGATTTTCCGTGAAGAGCAGCTCATCGGGCTTTTGCATACCTACCAGCCCGGGTTGTCCTTCCGCGATGTCACCGACCCGATCTACGCCGAGAGCGCAGGCTGGGACCCGATTTCCCGGATGCAACACATCGACTTGTTCACCTGGCTCCGCGGCGACATCCTGGTCAAGGCCGACAAGATGACGATGGCCAACTCCCTCGAGCTGCGGGTGCCGTTCTTGGACACGGAGGTGTTCGAAGTTGCGCGTCGGGTGCCGTCGGAGGAGAAGATCACCAAGGAAACCAGTAAATACGCGCTGCGGCGGGCGTTGAAGGATATCGTGCCGGCGCATGTGCTGAACCGACGCAAGCTAGGATTCCCGGTCCCAATCCGGCATTATCTGGCCGGTGAGGCGTACGACTGGGCTCGCTCGATCATCCTCACCTCAGCTGCGCAGGAGTACCTGGACAAGAATGCGGCCATCGCCCTGCTGGATGCGCATCGAGACGGTCAAGCAGACCATTCGCGCCGGATCTGGGCAATTCTGGTTTTCCTGCTCTGGCATTCGATCTTCGTGACCGGCGCCGTGAAGCCAGAAATTCCGGACATCGTCTACCCGGTCAAGCTTTGACGTTGTCCACTGCCGGCCAGCTCACCGCCACGCCGAGGGCCGAGACGATCTCGGTGCCTGCCTCTTCGCCGTAGGCGTCGGTGAGCCGGGGCAGCGCCGTATCCCAATCCAACCGGTATTCCTGGGTTCCCACGGTCTCCAGGACCAGGGTCGCCAGTAGGGAGCCGAGCTGGGCTGCCCGTTCCAGGCCGAGTCCGCGTGAGCGACCGGCCAGGAAGCCGGCCCGAAAGCCGTCGCCAACACCGGTCGGGTCGATCTTGGCGACTTCCGGGAGGGCGTGAACATGGATCCGGGCGCCACCGTTGGCCGGCGAAGCAAGGATCTCCACTCCATCGGCGCCAAGGGTGGTCACCCGATAGCCGACCGTGGCCATGATGTCTTCGTCGGTCCAGCCCAGCTTCGCCTTGAGCATCCCCAGTTCGTAGTCATTGGAGAAAAACATTTCGGCGCCGGTGACCAGGCTGCGGGCCGCATCGGCGTCCATCCGAGCAAGCTGCTGTGACGGATCAGCGGCAAACCTGTATCTGCGGTAACGGCATTCCTCCGCATGCCGAACCATGGCCTCTGGGTCATCGGCGCTGATCATCATGAATTCCAGTCCACCGGTGGCGGCTGCAACCGGGGCCAGTTCGATTTCGCGTGCCCGTGCCATGGCGCCGGCGTAGAAGGTGGCGATCTGGTTCATATCGTCGTCGGTCGTGCAGACAAAACGTGCGGTCTGGACATCCGGGCAGATCTTCACGTGGCTGACGTCCACCCCATGACGTTCCAGCCAACTCCGGTAATCAGCCCAGTCGGCGCCGACGGCACCGATCAACACCGGTGAAACACCCAGCAGGCCCATCCCGAAACAAATATTCGGAGCCACCCCACCACGGCGAATCACCAAGTCATCCACCAGGAATGAGAGCGACACTCGATGCAGCTGATCCGGGAGGATGGAATCGGTGAATTTTCCCGGGTAATGCATCAGATGATCGGTGGCAATTGATCCGGAAACAGCGATGGTCATGGTGAAACCTATCCAGGCGAAGAAGAGAAAACGCCGCGCCATAGGGCCCGACCAAAGTGAAGCCTACCGTCTGTCAAACGCGAACCGCCCCCTGCCAATACTTCTCGCGAGGGGGCGGTTCGGTAAGCTCGACCGGTCAAAAAAATGGCCAGCTGACAATTAGTGGAAGGAATCTCCACAGGCGCAGGAGTTGCCGGCGTTCGGGTTGTCGATGGTGAAGCCCTGCTTCTCGATGGTGTCGACGAAGTCGATCACCGCACCGTCCAGGTAAGGCTTGGACATCCGATCGATGGCCAGTCCGACAGTGCCGAACTCGACCAATGCGTCACCATCCAGGCTTCGGTCGTCGAAGAACAGTTCGTAGCGCAACCCGGAGCAGCCACCTGGCTGAACGGCGATGCGCAGCACCATATCCGGGGTGCCGTCGCGGTCGAGCAAGGCTTTCGCCTTGGCAGCCGCCGTCTCCGAGAGCTTGGCTCCGTGTGCCGGGGCAGCAACTGCCTCCGAGTCGGCAGGCGCTAACGTCGCGCCGGCAGTCAGGTCAGTCGTCTCAAAAGTCGTCACAGCCGAACCCCAATCCTTGGTCTTCGTATTCTTCGTTCACTGATAAATAGTGGTAAATGCGCCAAACAAGGTTCTGGTGAGAACACTCGCCCCTTCGATGATGCCACGATCAGGGCAAATCCTCACCCCGCCGGCACTGTGAATCACAACCGAGAACGGCAAAAAGTTATTCCCAGCAGGAAATCTCCACTTGCTATAGAGCCGTGTGAAGAACTGCAGTCGTGGAGTGGGTATCAGGTCAACTAGTCTGAGGTGGTGAGTTTCCTGAGCCGCAAGTCCACCAAGTCTGAAGCCGTTCCTGTCATTGAACCTGTCGAAGTACGGGAGCCGGTGAGCCTGGGTAAGAAGGGCGCGCCGACGCCCAAACGGCGGGAGAAGGAAGTGCGCCGGGGCCCAGTGGCTCCGCCGCCGCGGACCCAGCGCGAGGCATTGAAACGGTCGAAGACCACCTCAAGTGGAAAGACGCTGACCAAGGATGAGCGCCGCGCCGCGAATCTGGTGCGCCGGGAAGCGATGATGCGCGGCGATCAGGGAGCCGTACTGCCGCGCGACCGTGGCCCGGTTCGGCAGTACGTCCGGGATCTGGTGGACGCGCGTCGGAATTTGGCCGGTCTGTTACTGCCGATCGCACTGCTCTCCTTCGTCACACTGATGATCCCCAGTCCGGCGATTCAGCTCTACGCACCCCTGGTGCTGATGGTGTTCCTATTGGCTGCCATAGCCGATGGCGTCGTGTTCGGTCGGCAGATCACCCGCAAGGCGGCTGCTAAGTTCCCCAAGGGTGACCCGAGCGGGCAGTCGATGAGGGGCCGCTCGCTCGGTTACTACGCATTCCAACGGGCCATGCTGATCCGCCGTTGGCGAGCACCGCGGGCAACCAAGCGCCCTGGCGACTCGGTCGACTGACATTCCACTGATGCCGCTCGGAGCGGGTGGACGGGCCGACGGACGACGCACGGACCGCGGCCAGGCTCGCCGGGAAGCGATTCTGCAAGCTGCCGGCAAGTTATTTGCCGAGCGTGGGTATGCCGCGGTCGGGATGAACGACATCGGGGCGGCAGCCGGGGTAACCGGCCCGGCGGTCTACCGACACTTTGACTCCAAGTCAGCGCTGGTGACCGCGGCCATCGAGCAGATCATCACGCTGATCGAACAAGCAGCCGAGGCAGTCAGTTCCGGGCCGCCGGCGCAATATCAGACAACTCCATCACAGATGCTGGCCGGACATATTCAGGCCTATGCCGCAGTGGTTGCCGGGCAGCGCTCGATCATGGCGGTGTTCGTCCGCGAGGTACACCACCTACCGCCGGAATATGGTGGCAAGCTGCGAGAACGGCAACGCGCACTGGTGGCCACCTGGACCGACATGACCAAAGCCGTACACCCGGACTGGCCGGACGAACACGCCAGAGTAAGCGTTCACGCCTGCTTCGGGTTGCTGAACACCGTTGGCACCTTCACTTCTCGGCTCAGCGATGATGAGCTCGCTCAGGTGTTGGGCGACCTTGCTGCCAGCGCACTATTGCCCTGAACGGTCCGCATCATGGTGACAAATTCAGTATTCGGCGGGATCGGCACAGTGGTCCGGAAGACCTGACCGCCGGCCAACTCGACCCCGGTGTTGATGAACTCCACGGCTGCACCGGGTCCGGCCAGCATCGTGATGTGCGGTCCGACCGTCACCAGTTCGCTACCAACGAGAACCATTGCGGCCTCGAGAATTTTCGGTTCGACGCCGGAATTCACAATGGGGGTCAAACCAGAGTTACGACCTTCGATAGCGGCGGCAACCACAATTTCTCCGCAGCGGACCACCTGCAAGATCGGTGGCCAGCGCCCGAGCGCAGCCGGCTCCGACACCGCTGCTTGGAACAGCCGAGTATTTGTCTGCTCGGCCACCCGTTGGTCAGCCGCAATAGTGGCTGCCAGCCAATTCGCGGCACGCAGATTGAGCCACCGGTCGGCAGCCAACAACGGTTGCACCGACTCGGCGAACAACACTGCCGAGCCGACCTGTTCGATGGTCAACAACTGGTCAGAGCGCCAGGTACCGCTTTAGCTCGAAGGGTGTGACCTGCCGACGGTAGGCCTCCCATTCGGCCTTCTTGTTTCGCAGAAAGAAGTCAAAGACGTGCTCCCCCAAGGTTTCGGCGACCAATTCGGACCGTTCCATCAGCTCCAGCGCGTGACCGAGCGAATCCGGCAGATCCACATAACCCATGGCCCGGCGCTCCGCAGTCGACAGCAACCAGACATCGTCCTCGGCCGGGGCCGGCAGCTCGTAGTTCTCCTTGATGCCTTTCAATCCCGCGGCAATAATCACCGCGAACATCAGATACGGGTTGCAGGAGGAATCCGGAGAACGCACCTCGATGCGCTGACTGGAGGACTTGCCCGGTGAGTAGTTCGGTACCCGCACAAGTGCCGACCGGTTGGCCTGCCCCCAGCAGATGGTGGTCGGCGCTTCGCCACCGAGCACCAGTCGCTTGTAGGAGTTGACCCACTGGCAGGTGACGGCGGTGAATTCCGGCGCATGCACGAGAACACCGGCCAGGAACGCCTTGCCGGTGGCCGACATCTGGTGCGGGTCGTCAGCGTCATAGAACGCGTTCGTTTCGCCTTCGAACAGCGAGAAGTGGGTGTGCATGGCAGACCCGGGCTGCTTGGGGAACGGTTTGGGCATGAAGCTGGCCCGCACGCCCTGGGTCAGCGCCACTTCTTTGATCACATAGCGGAAGGACATGATGTTGTCCGCCATGGTCAGCGCATCGGCATAGCGCAGATCAATTTCCTGCTGACCCGGGGCACCCTCGTGGTGGCTAAATTCCACCGAGATCCCCATTGCTTCAAGAGACTCGATCGCCCGGCGGCGAAAATGCGGCGCGGTGTCATGGGAGGCCTGATCAAAAAAGCCACCGTTATCGGCCGGAATAGGGGCGGTGCCATCCTGCGGCAGGTCTTTCAACAGGAAGAATTCGATCTCCGGATGCACGTAACAGCTGAAACCCATCGAGGCGGCCTCGGCCATCACCCGGCCCAGCACGTGCCTGGGGTCGGCCCAGGACGGTGAGCCGTCCGGCATGAAAATGTCGCAAAACATTCTGGCTGAATAGACCCGTCCGTTGTCGGTCTCCCAGGGCAGCACCTGGAACGTCGACGGGTCCGGCTTGGCCACCATGTCGCTCTCATACACCCGGGCGTAGCCCTCCACAGCAGAGCCGTCGAATCCGATTCCCTCATTGAAGGCACCTTCGAGTTCGGCCGGGGCTACCGCAACCGACTTGAGATAACCCAGCACATCGGTGAACCACAACCGCACAAAACGGATGTCGCGCTCTTCGAGGGTGCGTAAAACAAACTGTCGCTGACGATCCATGCCCTAAGACTATGGGTTGCGCTCATTCATCCGGCAGACAGGCCTCGCGAAGCGCAAAATTCGCGACCGGCCCCGAAAAGTCCCGTACCGTGACCCAGATGATGCAGTCGTCGGTCACAGCAACCGAACTGGTCCCAGGACCCACCGCCACCCACACCGCGGCGGTGTTCAATGTGGCTGACCCGGAGCACGAATTCGACGGCGTCCGACTCGAGCTGGATTGGCAACCGGTTAATGCCACCCTGGATTTCGACCAGGTTCCCGGTGGTTGGACGCTGACGCTCCCCCGGCCGGCCGCCAACCGGATCGAGTACCAGTTCACCTTTCGTCGTGATCAGGACTACGAGTGGACCACCGATCCGGCGAACACACGGCGGGTGCCCAACCCGTTCGGCGACAACTCCGAACTGCTGTTCCCGGACTACCGGCCGCCCGAGTGGTTGCGATACCGCGATACCGGCAGCACGATCAGCATTGCCACCGAAGCCGGTTCGCTGGAGCAACCGGTTCCTCTCACCCTGTGGTCACCGCTGAGTTTGGCCGCTCGCACCCGCGCCCCGCTGCTGCTGGTTCACGACGGCAGCGATATGGCCGAGCGAGGATCGTTGCTGCGCTGGGCCAGTTGGGCCCAGCACGCGCAATTGGACGATCACGTCTATCAGGCTGCCCCGTTCCGGGTGGCGCTGCTGGACCCACCGCCGGGATTACGAGATCCCTGGTACTCGGCCAATGACGCCTACTCCGAACACCTGACGAAGGTGGTGCTGCCGGCCATCGCCCACCAAGTCACCGTCGGCGCGGTCATCGGACTCGGCGCCAGTCTCGGCGCTCTGGCCATCGCCTCCCTTCAGGGTCGACATCCGAAGTCGTTGCACGCTATGGCTTTACAATCGGGATCATTCTTCTGCGCCGAACTCGACGGTCAAGAAAGTGACTATTCCGAGTTCGCTCGCATCTGCTCGGCGGTCACCGAGCTGTCCACTCGATCGGCGGCCACCGCGCATCCGGTACCCGGGTTGATCACCTGCGGAGCGATAGAAGAGAATCTGGCGAATAACGAGGCAGTCGGACTTGCGCTGAGTGAACAGGGCTACGAATTGCGTTTGCGCATTGTTGGCGATGCGCACACCATGATCGGCTGGCGGGACGCTTGGTCACCCGACCTGGAAGACCTGATCCGGGTGGCCGGTGAACGATTCGTACCGGCAACCCGCAGGTACAGGTCCAGGGAGAAACGATGAGCCAGACCGAATTCCACTCCCTGGATTCCCCCAGCATCGGTGGCACCAGGGAAATCGTGGTGCATGGTCACTTTGGCCGCCCGGTACTGGTGTTCCCGTCCGAAGGCGGTAGCGCCCACGATGTGGTCTCCAACGGTCTGCTGGATTCGGTCCGGGGCGCGGTGGACGAGGGGCGGATCAAGTTGTTCTGCGTACCGTCTTATGACGCGCAATCCTGGTCGGCCAACCACCTGCCGATCCAGGAGCGAGCCAGTGCGCATCGCCGCTACGAGGACTGGATCCTCTGGCAGGTAGCGCCGTTCATCCGCGACAACTGCGGCGGCCGCAGTGATATCGCCACCTTCGGTACGTCATTGGGCGCTTACCACGCGGTGGTCTTCGCGCTACGACACGCCCATATCTTTCCCCGCGCGTTGGCCTTCTCCGGAAATTACAACCCCCTGAGCTGGCGCTCCTGGGGAGATGAGGGCGAGGAGAGTTATTACCTCAACCCGATTCAATTCCTGGCGGGCCTGCACGGTGATCACCTGGATTATCTGCGATCGCAGTTGTTCTTGACGCTGGTGGTGGGATCGGGCAGCTGGGAAGACAGCACCGGCGCCAATGCGTCCACCCGGGAACTGGCGCACCTGCTGGGAATCAAGCAGATTCCCCACGAAATGCATGTCTGGGGTACCGAATGGCCGCACGACTGGCCGAGCTGGCGCGCGCAGGCAGCCATCTATCTCACTGGGCTGGGCTAACGGGTGCGCGCCCGACACACTGAGCAAATTTGGTCTCGGTTGCACAAATTGACCCCCTCGCATTGCTCAGGTTCATCTTGACCTGAATGATCTAGCTCATGACAGCGCGCAAGGACGAAACTTCCCATCTGATCGGACTGCTGCTCGGAACCGAGAATGACTGGCCAACCGCCTTCGAGGCCCTGGCGGCCAAGCTCGGTCCGGTCGATCACCACGGCAAGAGTCACCAGATCAACACCGAGCGAGTAACGATCGAACCATTCGATCTTCGCGATCCGGTGCGCCACAATGTGGTGATCGACCGACTCGCCTGGTGGTACTACCACCCGCGGGAATGGCTGAAGAAGGCCGCCCTGATCAACGACACCTATTTGCTGAACAACCCTTTCACCTTCCAGGCGATGGAAAAACACTCCGCTTACTGCGCCATGATCCGGCTCGGTTTCGACATCCCGACCACCATGCTGGTGCCTTACAAAAACCCGATCGACCACGAGAAGTGGGCTTACACGGCCGGCACCTACAACCTGCCCTTCGACCTGGATGAGGTCGCTGACCGCGTCGGCTACCCGATGTTCATGAAGCCGTTCGACGGTGGCGCCTGGCGTGGCGTGAGCAAGATCGATGATCCGGCCGCACTCCATTTTGCGTATAACGAATCCGGCGAGATGCTGATGCATCTGCAGGGCGCCGTAGAGGGTTTCGACTCCTTCGCCCGATCATTGACCATCGGGCCACGCACCCAGGTGATGAAGTTCCGGCCGGAGTTACCGATGCATGATCGGTACGAGGTGTCGCACGACTTCCTGCCGTCCG
>JBBSRY010000033.1:0-9857 GCA_038242595.1 Mycobacteriales bacterium | reverse complement strand
TGAACCCATTGACTACAGGTTTGTCAATCCGGGCGGAAGGGCGGATCATCGTCAGTAGTGCCACCTAGGAGGCGAAGTCATGACTGCTGTTAACGATCATGCTCATCACCAGCGTAGACAGGAGCACAAGTCTGCGTACACCTATCAACACGGGCCGACTCCGGACCGTCGCCCCGGTGACTCCGACCAGATCCAACCATTGCTCGGACGCCTCCCTGTCCCCATGCGCGACACCGGTTCTCGTGGACGTTTCGCCGAGTTGTGGGACCAGGGCGTCACCTGGTTCTGGGTGATACTCGCAGTCGGGATCTGCCTGGGAGTTCCGATCATCGGGACCATCGTTCATTGGCTCAGTTAGTCAACGGCGGAATCAATGACTTCGGCGCCGTTCGTCAGTCGGTGAGCGCGCTTTCCGGTAGCCAATCCGCGCCGAGTAACGCCGCAATCCGATGCAGCCCAGCGGAATCACCACCGACGATATCGCTGGTGGCCCGCAGTCGGTCCATCAACGTAACCGCCACCTGCTCTTCGATGGTGTTCTCCGCGTAGGCCATCCACCACTCGCCGACCTGGCCATCGCGATGGATGCGCCCGAGTCGCTGGCGGGCAGCGATTCCGGAGTACCCGGGGTGGTGCAGCACGCCGACCCGGGCGATGTCGGTGGCGCCGGATCCGTCGGCCAACATCTCACCGGCATGCAAACTGATCGAGGAGGTCACGGTGAACACACAGACCGATGCTTTTCCCTGTTGAAACCGCAGTCGTTCGCCTTCGGCATCGAATCGGCCGGAGCCGTAGATCCGGGCTACTGAGATACCGCGCTCCTGCAGAGCGTCGGCGATCGGATCGGCGGCCGTGGAAACAAATTCGACGGAGACCACCACCTGACGCTCTGATTCGGCCTGCGCCGCAACCCAATCCACCGTGTAGGGGACTCGGATCATGCCGGCCTTCTGTCGAAATCTGGTGACGGCGGCGCGGCCCTTGGCGGCCGAACGACCTACCCTGGCCAGCCCCATCTCCCGCTGAAATTCACCCCAACTGATCCGGTACTGCTCTTGTTCGGCCGAGGTCAACTCCACCGGCATCGGCTCCAGCGGCGCCTCACCCCACTCGGCGGCCCGATGCAACATCAACGGCGGCCGGTGGTCGGTCAACCATCGCCGGACGATCGCCGTCGATTCCGATTGCAGCGCACCGGATTGAGCCGCCTCCGGACTCCAGGCCCACTTGCCATATTTGGGTATCAGTGGCAGTCCGGCTTGGGCCATCCGGGAGCCGACATTGTCCCAAGCAGCCAGATCCTCCCGGTGGATCTGAGCAAAGACCGGGGCCAGATAGGTCAACTCGGCAGGATTGTGTGATGGCGTTGCCGTCGCGGCTATCACGAACGGTGCGCTTTCGGGTGGATCGGAATACCGAGCCACCCGGCGCATCGCCGACACCCGTTTGGTGTCCACATGTCGGTACAGCTGCGCCTCATCCAAGATCACCACATCGAATCGGAAGCGTGGTTTCCCGTTGCCCGCCAGCAGCTTTGGTAGTTGGTCCGGGGAGATGATCAGCCAGCGAGGGCGATCGGGGGGTTCGACATCAGAGTCATCGTTCGGTTCGCCGGCCTGGACAGCAGCGATCGACGTCCGCCAATGCGCCACCGTAATGGCGGCCGGACGGTCGACGGTGACCAGGATGTGTGGCCGCCGCCCAGTTGCCATCCCCGCCGCCAACCTGGATTTGGCCACCTCGATTGCGGCCAGAATCAGCGTGATGGTCTTACCGGTACCGGGCGCGTCGGCCAACAGGAACTGGCGGGCACCGGACTCGGCGGCAGCGATGATGGCATCAGCCCCCTCGTACTGCTGATGCCGCGGTTCCTTCGGCATCACCGCGGTCGGCGGTGCTCCCGGAGCCGAGTTCAACTCATCTTCCAGCCACCGCTGATAACTGAAAGGCCTTGAGGCATATGCCGCCAGCGCCGGCGGCAACTCGGTGGCCACATGCGTGTGGGCCTTCCATTGCGGCACCCAAACAGCGCCAGGGGCTGACATTCCGTAGGGCACATCCAAGAGCCAGAGGCGCTCACCGTTACCCGCAAATGGCACCGGCTTCGTGGTCTTTTTGCTCGTCTTCGGCTTGCCGGTGGATTTCATCGTCCTGGTGGTCAGATTGCGGGCGGCAGCTTTGGAGGCGGGACGTCGGCGGCGCGGCGGCATGGGTGGGCACTTCCCTCATATCTTTCGGACGCACCGATTGCGAGCCGGGACCTGCGAGCTGGCGACCTGACCGATCCGTTAGTCATTCTGTCCCCGGTTCGTGGTGAGGGTTGGCTACGACGCACCTTTGGCGCGGCAGTTTGCTGAGCGCAGTCTCGTCCCGCGGACCGGCTCCTCCGATCCCGGGCTCGGCCCGAACTTTCGTCAGGTGAGGCTCGGCTGAAGATTGAGACCGGAGCTATTTCGCCGCGAGGCCGGCCACCACAACGGTCAGTCCGGCCAAATGGGTCAGCCTGGCCAATTCTGAGTCTCGAATTGCCGGGCCACCCGGCCGTCCGACCAGAATGGACAGGTCTGGGGAACCAAGTGGCGCCACAGCCATCTCGGTCCCGAGAGTTTTCCAGTCCTCCGGCACCCAGTGCGCCTCGCCGTCCAGTACCGCCGGCTTGTCAACCGGTGCCCAACCGGGCACTATTCCGGAAAGCTCCGGCACCCCGCCGCCACCGGCCACCAGTTCGACTTCACCATTGACGACCCGGACGACGACAGCCCATCCGGCGCGCAGTACCTGAGGAAGCATCATTGCCAGTGTGTTCAATGCGTGCTTGGGGTCTGATGCCAAGGCCTCGACCAGCTCCCACTCACGGTGCGTGTCGGCCACCCCCGGATCGGGCCGCACCGATTCCACGCGCACCCCCTCCACTGATTCGGCTGCGGTGATCAGGGTGTCGGGCTGACGGTTGGACGGCAGATCCACCACGAGATCATCGACCGCGTGTCCCACCGAGCGCTCGACAATATCCATCGCCAAAATATCTGCGCCCACCTGGCCCAATGCGGTTGCCACCGCGCCCAACGATCCTGGTCGATCCGGTAGGACCAGCCGAAGCACGTATGACATAGCTGCCGCCTTAGATTGCGTGGTCAGAGTGTGAAGCCCGCCGTCGATGACTGTGATTGTGGCTGACCTTGGTTTCCAACAGATCACCGGAATGGGTCGAAGCTATACGGACAGCAATCTGACATGACAGCCTGTAGTGCTTCCAGTCGCCGCTCCGTTGCGCGCCTACTGACCCAGTTTACCCGCCGATGGATCTCTCGAATCCGGTCATCGCGAAGAAACCGCTGGTGGCGTGGGTGATGGGTAATTCAAGTGGCCGAGCGCCTTAAGATCGAGGGTGAAAGAACGTGCAGACCGGGCAAGACAGAATCCGGGTGTGCAGGTTCGCCCAGCCCACAATTTCCGTTAGGGAGTGTCGTGTCATCAACACCACCCGCACTGACGCGTGAAGATGTCGCCCACCTGGCATATCTGACGCGTCTGCAACTCACCGATACCGAACTGGACACCTACGTCGGCCAACTCTCGGTGATCCTGGACTCGGTGGCGACAGTCTCCCGCGTCGCCGGACCCGATATCGCACCAACCACACATGCGGTGCCGCTGACCAATGTCTTCCGCGAGGACGTCATCGTCCCCGGACTCGAGCACAACGCTGCCATGGCCGGCGCGCCGGCCGTGCAGGACGGACGTTTCCGGGTTCCGCAAATTTTGGGTGAGGAATAAGCACAGTGAGTTCAAGTACAGATCTGACCCGGATGACCGCTGCCGGCCTCGCTACCGCGATTGCTGCCGGCGACACCACCGCGGTCGAAGTCACGAAGGCGCACCTGGACCGCATCGCCGCGGTCGATGGCGACGTCCATGCTTTCCTACACGTCTCCGCAGACAGGGCGCTGGCCCAGGCCGCGTCCATCGACAAATCACGGGCGGATGGGAACCCGGCCCGGAGTCCGTTATCCGGTGTGCCGTTGGCTCTCAAGGACATTCTGGTCCAGGAGGGTGTGCCGACGACCGCCGGATCCAAGATCCTCGAAGGCTGGCTGCCGCCATATGACGCCACCGTCACAAAGCGTTTGTTGGACGCCGAGATCGTCATCCTGGGTAAAACGAACCTCGACGAGTTCGCCATGGGCTCTTCCACCGAGAACTCCGCTTACGGCCCGACCCGCAACCCCTGGGATTTGTCCAAGATCCCGGGCGGCTCCGGTGGCGGAAGCGCCGCCGCTCTGGCCGCTTTCGAAGCCCCGCTTGCCATCGGTACCGACACCGGCGGTTCCATCCGGCAACCCGCCTCAGTCACCGGAACTGTGGGGGCCAAACCGACCTACGGCGGGGTGTCCCGTTATGGCGTCATCGCCCTGGCCAGTTCACTGGATCAGGTCGGTCCCTGTGCCCGGACGGTGATGGACACCGCCTTGCTGCACGAGGTGATCGCCGGACACGATCCGCGCGAGTCCACCTCCATCCCGCAACCCGTGCCACAGGTGGTTGCCGCGGTCAAACGCGGTCAATCGGAAGATCTTTCAGGTATTCGGATCGGCGTCGTCAAACAACTCGGTGGCAAGGGCTACCAGAGCGGCGTGCTCGAGTCCTTCGATTCGGCCGTTGCATCGCTGACCGCACTTGGCGCGGAAATCGTCGAGGTGGACTGCCCGCACTTCGAATACGCGTTGGCCGCGTACTACCTGATTCTGCCCAGCGAGTGCTCCTCCAACCTGGCTCGTTTCGACGCCATGAGATATGGCCTGCGAGTGGGGGATTCCAGCGCCGCAAGCGCCGAAGAGGTGATGATGCTGACCCGTGGCCAGGGCTTGGGCGCCGAGGTCAAGCGTCGGATCATTCTTGGTGCCTATGCCCTGTCCGCCGGTTATTACGACGCTTACTACGGAAGTGCCCAGAAGGTTCGTACCTTGATCCGGCAGGATTTCGAGAAGGCATACAGCACAGCGGATGTACTGATCTCACCGGCGTCCCCGGTGACTGCCTTCGCGATCGGGGAGAAGGTCGATGATCCAATGGCGATGTATCTGAACGATCTGGCCACCATCCCCGGTTCGCTGGCCGGAATCCCGGCGATGAGCCTGCCCAGCGGCTTGGCCTCCGATACCGGTCTGCCGGTGGGTCTACAGATCATGGGTCCGACATTGGGCGAGGAAGCGATGTACCGCGTCGCGGCGACTTTCGAAGCCGATTATGTGTCCCGCCACGGCGGTATCGTCGCCGATTTTGCGCCGGAACTGGAGCTGGTGAAATGAGTCACGTGATGGAAATGTTCGATTTGATGGATTACGACAAAGCCATCGAGATGTTCGACCCCGTCATGGGTTTGGAGGTGCATGTCGAACTCGGCACGGCGACCAAGATGTTTTGCGGGTGCCCGACGGTATTCGGCGGCGAACCCAACACGCACGTCTGTCCGGTCTGCCTGGCACTGCCCGGCGCAATGCCGGCGGTGAACCGGCTGGCCGTGGAGTATGCGATCAAAATCGGTCTCGCGCTGAACTGCAAAATCGCGCCTTGGTGCCGGTTTGCCCGGAAGAACTACTTCTACCCGGATATGCCGAAAAACTTCCAAACCTCGCAGTATGACGAGCCGATCGCCTTCGACGGCTACCTGGACGTCGATGTGGATGGCGAGACCGTGCGGGTCGAGATCGAGCGTGCCCACATGGAGGAGGACACCGGAAAGTCGCTGCACGTCGGCGGGGCCACCGGGCGGATCCACGGCGCGGATTACTCGTTGCTGGACTACAACCGGGCGGGCGTCCCACTGGTCGAGATCGTCACCAAACCGATCTTCGGCACCAAGGCCTCAGCGCCGGCGGTTGCCCGTGCCTATGTGGCGGCGCTGCGAGACCTGTTGCGTGCCTTGGGTGTTTCGGACGTCCGGATGGATCAGGGATCGCTACGCTGTGATGTGAACCTCTCACTCACACCGGCCGGAAGCCCGGTACTGGGTACCCGAACCGAGACGAAGAATGTCAACTCGCTGCGCAGCGTCGAGCGGGCGGCCCGGTACGAGGTCTCCCGCCAGGGAGCAATTCTCGCCGCCGGCGGCACCATCAAACAAGAAACCCGACATTTTGAGGAGGCCAGCGGAACCACCCGACCTGGCCGCTCCAAGGAAACCGCCGAGGATTATCGGTATTTCCCGGAACCGGATCTGGTACCGATCGCCCCGGACCCGGCCTGGGTGGAAGAACTTCGCGCGACATTGCCGGAACTCCCATGGGTACGCCGCGATCGGTTGCAGGCCGATTGGGGTTTGACCGACCTGGAGATGCGCGATCTGGTTGCGGCCGAGGCTGTTGAACTGGTGGCCGCCACCGTCGCCGCCGGTGCTTCGCCGGCGGAGGCTCGTTCCTGGTGGTCGGCCTATCTCGGGCAAAAGGCCAATGTCGCCGGCGTTTCGCTGGAGGAGTTGCCCATCACCCCGACGCAGGTGGCCCAGGTGGCCGCGTTGGTAAGCAGCGGTGACCTGAACGCCAAACTGGCCCGTCAGGTCATCGATGGGGTGCTGGCCGGTGAGGGTGAACCAGCCGATGTGGTCAAATCACATGGCCTGGCAGTAGTTTCGGATGACTCGGCGCTGCAGAAGGCGGTTGACGATGCCTTGGCGGCGCAACCCGATGTGGCAGAGAGGATCCGGTCCGGCAAGGTGCAGGCGGTTGGCGCCGTCGTGGGTGCGGTGATGAAGGCGACCAAGGGTCAGGCCGACGCCGGCCGGGTCCGCGAGTTGGTCTTCCAGACGCTGGGTGTTGATCCGGCCTAGTTCAGAAACAGCGAGCGGCGCGGCGACCTCTGCTGGAGGTGGCCGCGCCGTTTTGTTTGGCACCCACACAACGATTCCGGCACCACACAACGATTCCGGCACCACACAGATGTTGCAGTCGAGGTGTGGTGCTGACACCAATGTGTGGTGCCCAAACCGGTGTGCGGTGCACAGGTGTGGTCGAGCCAGTCGCTCACCCACAAGTGCATATCCATCCACATCGCCGATACTGACTGTTCTCAGATCGACCGCGAAGCGCAACGCTTCGGTGCATGTCAAATCCACTGATCCGTCGCGATGTGAGAACCAGACGGGAGCTCCTTTGCGCTGGCCATACCGATAGTGAGCTCCGAGCGGCAATCAAGGCAACTCAGCTGCAACGGCTTTCCCGGGGTGTCTACGCAGATGCGGGTGATCTCTTCGCAGAAAACAAGCATCGCCTCACTACACGCGCGCTGGCCCAGAATTCGCCCCAACTGGTGGTCAGTCATATTTCTGCTCTTGTGCTGCACGGCGTGAGTGTCTGGGGTGCACCCCTGAAGAAGATTCATTTGACTCGTCGCGGCAACAACGGCGCCGGTCAAAGTGGCAACCGGATCGTCCACTCCGCAGCACTTCTCGATGACGAGGTGGTGAGCCACGGTGGGTTGCAGGTCACGTCGATAGCGCGATCATTGATCGACTTCGCGCGCAGTGCACCATTGGCCAGCGCGGTCATCTCGTTGGATTCTGCGCTGCACCAGAAGATGGTCACACCGGAAGAACTGGTCCGGGCCTATGGTCGGATTCATCGTCATCGGGGTGCGCCGGCGGCGCGGCGAGCCCTACTGGCGGCGGATGGACGCAGTGAGAGCGTGGGCGAAACTCGGACCAGGCTTGCCTTCGCAACGCTGGGCTTGCCTCGGCCTGATCTGCAGGTGTCCATCCACGATGAGGCCGGGGAGTTCGTTGGCCGGACCGATTTCGGGTTTGCCGGCTTGGGTCTGTTGGTCGAGTTCGATGGTGTGGGCAAGTATTCGGCCCAGGACAGCGACCCGCGCCAGTCGATGATTGCTGAGAAACTCCGAGAGGATGAGTTGCGTCAACTTGGGTACATCGTCATCAGGTTGGTGTGGTCCGAACTGTCGGATCTCCCGAGAGTGCTGGCCAAATTTCGAGCTGCAGCCAAGGTCGCGGCGCGGCGGATGGAACTTGGTGGTTGCGACGGCAGCTATCGCCCGGAAGAACGTGTGGCGATTCTCTGACTCAGCCCCGTGCCCCGACTCCGGCCGCCGCACCAAACAACGACTCCGGCGACGCACAAAAACTGCAGTCGTTGTTTGGTACCGGAAGCGCTGTGTGGTGCGGTGTCCTCCGACGATGCCAGCCACTCGTCAGTCGGGTCCGTCCCCGCCGCCGCCGCCGCCGGGGAAGATGACCACCATGTCGTCACGGGGCTTGGGTTCACCGAAGCCATCCCGATTCGAGGTGGTCGCGATCAGCTGACCCTGCGCGGCGGTGTCGAGCGACAGCAGTCTGCCGTAGACCTCTTTGACCAGGATCTCCGGTTGACCGGTAAAGGCCCCGCCGACTCCTACATTGAGCGATACAACCTGTTGCCCGTCAAGGGATGAGGCCGCCACCGTGTTATTGCCGGTGGCGCAGTCGTTGGCGCCTCCCTCCGTAACGGGGTAGGACCACAACCGCGCTGTCTGTGTCAGATCCGAACCCTGAGAAACCGGGATGAGTACATCGTTGGCGCCGTCCCGGTCGATCACCGCCAAGCCGCCGGTTTCCAGCAGACACATGCCGGTGGGGTTGGTCAGGCCGGTGGCAAAAACGGCTGAACCCGTTGGTGTCGAGGTTGTTTGTGATGCCGAACCGGCCGACTCAGTGGTGTCGGTGGGGGGCTCTGTCGTTTCGTCGGTAGATTGCGATGTTTCGGGTGCAGTCGAGGAGGGGGCCGGCGAAGGAAGCGATTGCGTCCCGCTCGGGATGGTCGGCGGCGGCGGCGGTAACGGCGCGGCTGACGTCTGGGTCACCGCCTGGCCGAATTCGTCAAGTTGTAGAATCTTTCCACTCAACGATTCCGGGTCAGCCGCCGTCGCGGGATCACCGGCATCGCCGGTCGCGATGTAGAGATAGCCGTCGTACCCGAAGGCGATCCGACCGCCGTTGTGGCTGTCGCCCTTGGGGATTCCGGTGAAGATGGGCTTCGGTGTATCGCCGCGGGCGATACGCAGGACTCGGTTGTCGGTGTCGGTGGTGGCGTAGACGTAGATCAAACCGTCCTCGTTGTAATACGGCGACAACGCGATCCCCATCAGACCACCGTCCCCACCGGAATCCAGGCCGGGAATTGTCAGGACCTCTTCGGGTTCGACTCCGGCGGCAACTCGCAGGATTCGCCCGGTGGTCCGTTCACCGACCAGAGCGGACATGCCGTCCGGCAGGACTGCCAAACCCCACGGAGCGTCCAGGCACGCTGCCAGAATAGTGGGGTCGGCCGGGCGACATGGATCCTCTTCTGCAGTAGTGCCACCGGGCCCATCGGCGTTGGACTCCGAGGAGTTGGGGGACGGACTCGGCGGCACGTTTTGCGGATCGGAGGGCGAAAGATCGGCGGGTTTGAAGGTGGGCTGCACATCAAAGGTGGTTGGCTCGGCGGAGAAATCGGCGCAACCGGCCACCACTACCAGAGCGGTCAAGGTGCTCAGCCCGAGGGCAAGGCAGCGACGGGCAAGGGAGCGGTTCTTCACCGGATCCACGTTACGTGGCCATGCCGAGCGCCCGTGACAAGTCCGGTCAAAGAGAATGGTCGCAGGTTGGCTCTTTCGACGACGAAAGGAACATCGTGAATGTTCCAGGTTGCACCAATGTTTTAGCTTCTATCAATTCCACTTCGGTCAATCTCACTGCCATCGCAGCTGCCGCCGATGCGGTGGTCCAGTCGGCAACCAGCTCCGAACACCGTGTCCCCGGACTGGTGGCCGGGCTGACCAACCGGGACGAACCCAGCTACCTCGGCGCTTGGGGGTGCGAGATTCCG
>JBBSRY010000032.1:0-9872 GCA_038242595.1 Mycobacteriales bacterium | reverse complement strand
TGATGATCGCAAGTGGGCCTACGTCCGCCTCGAGGGTCGCGCCTTCGGTGACGTCCCGCTGAGCCTGGAATACAAGCTCGAGGTGTGGGACTCCCCCAACTCGGCCGGTGTCATCATCGACGCCGTGCGTGCGGCGAAGATCGCCCTGGACCGCGGCATCGGTGGCCCCCTGCTATCCGCATCCTCCTACTTCATGAAGTCCCCGCCGGAGCAGTACGCCGACGACGAGGCTCGCGACGCGGTAGAAGCGTTCATCCGCGGCGAAGTCGACGCGTAACGCCCTCAAGCGCTGACAGATTCTGGAAACTTGGTACCGGTCACCGGTACCAAGTTTCCAGAATCTGCTGTACCTCCGGTAAGCGCAATGCCCTAGTCTTCGCCGGGTGAGCAATCGGCTGAAAATGAGTAACGAACAACGTCGGCAGCGGCTGCTCCGACGTCACCATCTGGCCCGTGAAACGCCTGCCGGATCGGTGGAACAGGCGGCCCGAGGGATGATCGCCCTGCACGCCACCGACCCGGCGACCATATTCATTTCTGCCCTGGCCAGAGGCCCTGAGCTCACCATGGCCGAAGTGGTTACCGCGCTGCACGACGACCGGACAGTTGTCCGAATGATGGCGATGCGGCGCACCCTATTCGTGGTTCCGCGCGACAGTGCGCCGATCGTCCAGGCGGCAGCATCCCGGCAGGTCGCGGCGACCGCTTGGAAGCGGTTGGCCGCCCAACTCGCGGTCGCGCCAACCGATCCGCCACTACCGGCCGCAATTGCACCCACCGATTGGCTCCGGGAACTGGCCGACTCGGTGATCCGGGTGGTTGCCGAGCACGGCCCGATCACCGGAGCACAGCTCGGTGTCCGCGAACCACGGCTCAAGACCGCGCTCCTGCCGATCGGTAACGGTAAGGCCTGGGATGTTCGGCAAGCCATCACCAGTCAGGTGCTGATGGCTCTGGGCGCCGATGGCCATATCGTCCGCGGCCAGACGCAGGGCGGCTGGACCTCGCGGCGTCATCTATGGGAATCGGCCGCCCACTGGTGGCCAAACGGCATGCCGGAGTGGGATTCGGCCACCGCGCGCGTGGAGTTGGTAAAGCTGTGGTTGGCGCGTTTCGGACCGGCTACCGTCCAGGACGTCCAATGGTGGACCGGCTGGACATTGGGCGACACCCGAAAAGCACTCGCCGCCCTGGACCTCGTCGAAGTCATACTGGAAGACGGCCCAGGGATTCTGCTCGCCGACGACACCGCCAAGGTCAAGCCGGTCAGCCCAGTGGTGAATCTACTGCCGGCGCTCGACCCGACGCCGATGGGCTGGAAGCACCGGGACTGGTACTTCGCCGTGGACCGTGCGCCGCTATTCGATCGAAACGGCAATATCGGTCCGACCATCTGGAACGACGGCCAGATCGTGGGCGGTTGGGCCACCGGCTCAGATGGGTCAATCCGCACCAGACTTCTCACCGATATCGGTTCTGCAGCAACGGCCGCGGTGACATCACAGGTAGAAATTCTTCAGCGGCGGATGGGCAACGCTGTGGTAATCCCGAGTTTCCGGACGCCGCTGGAAAAAGAGCTAGCTGGATAAAACGATTCGGTGCTCTCAACGACATCAGATGTCGCTGAAAGCACCGAATCGTGAACGGTATGACCTGTCAGTGCCTGCGGCCTCCCAGCCGACGACGGCCCACGAGCAGGAACGCGGCACCGACCAGAATCATCGACACCGCCAGCCATGACGTTGCCGGCACCATTCCGGCGGCCAAACCGGTGGAGCTCAGCGTCGGGAGAGCGCTGGTCCGGGTGGAGGTGGGTGCCACCGACTCGGACGAGCTGGAAGTTGGTGCCGAACTCAACGACGAAGAGGTCGGGGTCGATGAGGGTGGGGTACTGACGCTGGTGCTTGGCGGCGCCTGCGCAATCACCTCGATCGGCAGCAGGAAGGACAAGCCGGAGACCTCGTTCTGCAACCGCAGGTAGTTGCGACCCTCGGCTTCAGCCGGGACCGTGAACGTGATCGTCGTCGCGCCCTGCACGACCGGGAACGCGCCCAGATCCAGCGCAATTGGCGCTGCCCGAAGCCCCGGCAAAGTGCTGACCAGGGAACCGTTGACCGTCGTGTTTTCCGGCGCGCCCAGGCTGGTCATATTCAGGTTGCTGACATCGAGCGAGACCGTATCACCGGCCGTCACCGTACTCAGATCGTCGACCGGCAGGCCGTTGACCTGAATATTCGCCATTGCGACCGCGTGCTTGTCGAAACTCGGCGACAACGGGGAGTTGTCGGACACGTACTGGATCCAGGCATCCCGATCGATCAGGCCGGAGTCGCGCTTGTCGGTGGCATCGAGCAGGGTGCGGAAGTTGTCGCCGCCCTCGAACAGGAACGAGAACGTACCGAGGCGGTAGATGGCGGCCAGGTCGATCGGTTGATAGTTGATGGTGACGGAATTGATGTGCAGACCCTGATCATCAAGATCGCCGACCAGGATGCCATCACCATCAGGATCGGGGTCGTAGGTGTAGGACATGTTTTCGGACATGCCCATCTGCAGGTACGGCCGAGTGGCCACCTGCAAGACGTCGTTCTCGTCATAGACCGTTTGCCACTGCTCTTCCAGCACCGCTACCAACTGCGCACCGGTGACATCGGCCGTATTGAGGTTGTTGACGAACGGCAGCACACCGTTGGCCTCGGCGTAGGTGACCTCGCCGTCACCTTCCTGGAGTACAGCCTGCTGGGCGTAGAAGAGTTCGGCGCGGAGACCACCGGGGTTGACCAGCGCGATATCGGCACCGCCGCGGGTCTCGTCGGCCATCGACGAGAGCAACGCATCGGCAACGAGGTTGCCGAGCGAGGACTCCGCCGCGCGATTGTCCCGGCCCTGCGGGATTCCGTCGACGATTGAACTAGCGGTGTAGACGCCGCCAACGTAGGAGCCGCCGGCGAAGGCGGTGGTGATGTCTGCGCTGACCTTGCCGATCGGCTCATTTCCGATACTGGCAGCATAGGCAATGGCATCGTTCACGATGCTGGCGACGAGAGGGATGGATTCCGGCTCGTCGAGCTGGAAGACCACATCGGACTGACGTGCGACGTTGGCCGCCGCGTAACTCGTGACGGTATTGGTGTCGGCATCGACACTCAGTCTGATCTGCCCGACATTGGCCGCGTAATTACCCGTCTGGATGATCGGACGAGTCTTGCCCGGCTCCCCCGGAACGGGGCCATCCCAGACATACGCCTGGTGGGTGTGCGCCTGGACCAGCGCTGCGACCTTGGGCGAGACGTCATTCACCAGACTGGCAAAGACCGGACTTGCAGCGATCTGATTCTCCAGGGTTCCGCCCCCGTCCGTACCCGTCGGGGCACCCTCGTGCATGGTGGCGATGACGATATCTGCTTCGCCGTTTCCGGCGTCTTTGTCAGTCAGCTGGTCGGCGAAGCGGTTGATCGCCTCCACCGGGTCACCGAAGGTCAAATTCGAAATACCGGCCGGAGAGACCAAGGTGGGTGTCTCTTGAGTGACGACACCGATCACGCCGATGTCAATGCCGTTCACGGTGTAGATGCCGTACGGCTGGAGCGCCGGGGTGGTGGTGCCAGCGGTGTAGACATTGGCGCCAAGGTAGTCCCAGCTGGCGTTGTTCCCGCCGTCGATAACCCGCTGCGTCAGGTCGTCCCAGCCCTTGTCGAACTCGTGGTTACCCACCGAGGATGCATCGAGGCCGAGAGCATTCATCACCTCGATCGTGGGTTGATCCTGCTGCACATCGGAGGCGAACTCGGAGGCGCCGATCAGGTCGCCGGCGCCGACCAACAGGGTGTTGTCAACCCCGTTGTTGCTGATCAGCGAGTCCTGCCGCAACTTCTCGATCGTCTTGGCGAAATCCACCGTGGTGGAGTTAATTCGTCCGTGGAAGTCGTTCAAGGTCAACAGGTTGATGACCGTCGGCTCGGCCTTGGCCTGCGCCGGAGTGGAAAATCCGACCACCGCCGAACTGGCGATCAACGCGCAGACGATGGAGGTTCTGGCGGCTCGGCGCCACAAGTTGGTCCCGGCTGAGGACATGTACGCGCTCCCTATTGATGTAGGCGACAACACCGACCGGACACACTTGACTCAGTGCAGGTCAGCCGGATGATGAGGGGTTGTTGATCCCTAACGTAGAGCAGCGTTAGTTCTACGTAAAGACTGGGACCGTTGAAGTCTTCGAATCCAGACCCTGGACCCCGGTGGCCGTTTCGCGGGGAGAGCGATTCCCGGCTCGTCAGCCTCAGTCTTTGGCCGCCTGCCAGCGGGCGATGCCTTCCAGACGACGGACGATGGCATCCAGCTCCGGCGGGTGCTTGGACCCGAATCGCAGATAGCCGACCACCCATCGGTGCACCCCCGCCGCCACGGTGATGGTTTCGAAAATATCGTCGGCCACCACCCTGGTCATCGGCAGTTCACCCGGCAGCTCGAAGAATCGCACCTTGGTCAACAGCTCTTCCAGTTCAACTCGGTTACCCGGGCCGAGTTTTTCGGTATTGACCGGGCCGAGCCAGACCGTCGGCGTACTGGATTCGGAAACGAATCGTTCGACTCGAAAGAGGTACGGCGGTCGGGGCCCGGTGGTTGTTGGCCGTTGGGTCGGACCCTCACCGGTGCCGGGCTTGGTCTGCATCACCTCGGTGGTTCCGGCATCGTCCACCTGTGACAGGGCGGCCGTGCCCAGCACCACCTCGGGCATGACGGTGGTGGGGGTATCCATATTGGATGGATGCACATCCGGGTGTCGGTTCGCTGATGGGCGCCCTAGGGGCACCACCGGCGGGGGCGTCGGGACGGCCGAACGAGCTGCTTCCCAGGCCGCAAGCGCGCCGCGAGCCGCTCGGGCCAGTTCCCGACAGGAGTCGAAGCGCTCCGAGGCCTTCTTTGCCATCGCCCTGGCCACCACATTGTCGAATTCCACCGGTAATTCCGGTCGCAAGTCACTCGGCCGCGGTGGCGGCTTGGACAGGTGGGAGGTCATGGTGCCGTAGGGATTGTCCGATGGAAACGGCACCCTGCCGGTCAAGAGCTCGTAGAACACACAGCCCAGCGCGTACACATCGACTCGATGATCGATCATCCGCCCCTCGATCTGCTCCGGGGAGGCATAGGCCAAGGTGGCCAACAGGTTCCCGGTCCCGGTCAGCTGCTGACTATCGTCGACCAACTTGGCGATCCCGAAGTCGGTGAGTAGCACGTCCTCCGGATCATCCGGATAGGAAGCAGCGGCGAGCAAAATATTGGCCGGCTTGACGTCTCGGTGCAGCAGGTTGTTGCGGTGCGCAAAGTCAAGGCCGGACGCCACTTCTCCCACGATGTGCACCACTCGCGCCGGATCCAGACCAACATCACCCGATGAGCGCAGCGCATGGGCGGCATCGGTGCCCTTGACATATTGCATGGCGATCCACAGCTGACCATCGGCGGCGCCGCGGTCGTACACCGTCACGATATTTCGGTGCGTCAACTGCGCCACCAGATCAGCTTCCCGGCCGAACCGGGTGCGGAAGGCGGGGTCTGATGACAAAGACGGACTGAGCAGCTTCAACGCTTCACGACGAGGCAATCGGGGGTGATGCGCAAGGAAGACCGAACCCATGCCGCCGCGGCCGAGCTCCCGTTCGATCCGATAGCCGGCGAAGAGCTCCCCCGGTGCAAAAGGCACTGTCCGCGCGTCCGTTTTTCATTTACTACTGCTTGATCAGCTGGGCACCCTCACTATAGGTGCCCAGCTGAGCACTGTCCGCGGGTCGGACTATCCCGCAAGACCCATTCTCGCAAAACCCATTCCCGCAAGACCGAATGAGCGCCGACCGACGCCGGCCAGGATCTTCGGCCCTCCTGGCAGAATGTGCTTGCACCCTCCACGACTTGCACCACACGACCCAGCACCACCACGAAGACTGATAGGAACGTTTTGCTGATCCGTCCCGCCCGGCCCGCTGAGTACCCCGCGATTGCCGCCCTGATCATCGGCGCCTACGAGGAGTTTGACCTCGCCGAGGGGTACCGCAATTCGCTCGGCCAGGTGGCGGGTCGCGCTGAGACGGGCGAGGTTTATGTACTGCAAGATGTAGTGCATGACGGCGGTGGATCGCAGGATGAGAACGGTTCACTGATCGGGACGGTGACCGTCAATCGCCCGGGAAGCACCCTGATGGAGTCCACCCGCATCGATGAAGTGGACTTTCGGCTGCTGGCCGTTGCCGCTACTGCCCGACGACGCGGCTTGGCGCAACTCTTGGTGGAGCACGTCATCGGCATTGCCCGGCAGCGTCAGGCTGATGGGGTCTTCCTGCATACCGGACCGGAAATGCTTGCTGCCCAACGGCTGTACGAGCGACTGGGGTTCGTTCGCGTCGCAAATCGCGATGTGACCACCGAGTCGGGTACCCGGCTGCTTTCTTACTATTTTCCGCTCTATGAATCGGCGCTGGCCGCTGCGCCGGCATTTGTGGCTTGGCAGGATTCGATGGCTGCCGATCTGGCCCCGTTCACCATCCCCGGTCACAAACGGCTGGCCGGCAAATACTCCATTGCGCTGGGCGAGCTATTGCACTCCGACGTACCGTTGTATGGCGGCCTGGATACCGTCAAGCTGACCGGAAATGTGCTGGGGCAGGCCGAAAGCCTGGGTGCGCAGTTGTGGGGCGCGGACTTCTGTCGCTATTCCACCGGCGGCTCGACGCACGCCAATCAAGCCGTCGCGCTGAGCGTTGGGCAACCCGGCGATACGGTCCTGGTAGCACGCAATGCGCATCGAAGCGTATTGCTCGGCCTGGTTTTTGCCGGCCTGAAACCGGTTTGGCTGCCCGCCGAGATCCACCCGACGCTGGGCGTGCCGATCGGCCTCTCGATGGACGGACTCCGTGCGGCTATCGCTGAAAACCCTGATGCGGTAGCTATTTTCTGTGTCGAACCCGGTTATCTCGGCGCGTCGTCAGATCTGGCAACGGTCATTGAGATGGGCCACGCCGCCGCGATGGCGGTCATTGTCGACCAGGCATGGGGAGCGCACTTCGGATTCCATCCTGCGTATCCATCGCACGCGCTGAGCGTGGGCGCGGACGCGATGGTGACCAGCGCACACAAGACGTTGCCCGCCTACAGTCAGGGTGCGATCTTGTTGGCGCGTCAAGGTTTACTGAACGCCGACAGGCTGGAGCGGGCCTTCGAGGCAGGGCACACCACCAGCCCGGCTGGTACCATCTTGGCCAGCATTGATGCCTCCCGCGCTCTTCTCGGGAGCGGCTCCGGTGCATTTCTTCTCGAGCAATTGGTCCATCATGTCGCCGGAATCAGAAAGGCGCTGTCGGCAGTGGGGGTCCGAACCCTGGAACCAAACGATTTCGCGCCGCACCGTTTCGACCCAGCCAAACTTGTTGTCCTCACCGCCTTTTCCGGCCATTCCGGGCTTAAAATCGAGAATGAGCTACTGACCAGAGGACTGCCGGTCGAAATGGCGGATCGGGACACGGTGGTACCGCTGGTCAGCCTGCTCGATGACGAAGAATCCGTCGGTCGATTACGTCATGCACTGGTGGACATCGTATCCAGCAGCGCAGGCACTCCCCGGCCGGTCGTTGCGGCGGCCCAGTGGACGCATCAGGCCACCGTAGCGCTCACTCCGGCATCAGCTTTCTTTGCTCCCCACGAAAAAGTCTCAGCAACCGGTGCCGTGGGCCGCATCAGCGCGGAGCTGATTGCGCCGTATCCACCGGGGATACCGCTGATCATGCCTGGCGAGGTCCTGACCTCGGACACGCTCGCGGCGTTGGCGAAAGCTGCCTCATCGGGTGCACGGATCGCCTACGCCGCCGACCCGACCTTGGAAACCCT
Organism: Mycobacteriales bacterium; assembly: GCA_038242595.1. Taxonomy (GTDB): domain Bacteria; phylum Actinomycetota; class Actinomycetes; order Mycobacteriales; family Nakamurellaceae; genus Nakamurella. Next base: position 1,994 of record JBBSRY010000032.1, on the reverse strand, counting down.
GCAGGTGATTCGGGAGTGAAGCACTAGTCCGAAAGATTCGGCCGGTCCGTCGGTCCAGTGGTCAACGCGGGGTCTCCTGGTTTGCAACAGTCACAGGAGACTTCCTCCGCTGCAACGATATTGGGCGCGCAGCAGGCATCGCCACGCCACGCATCCCGCCCTTCCTTGACTGCCACCACCGCAATGACCAGCGCGGCGATCGGATCCGCCCATGACCATCCGAACGCCGAGTTCAGTACCAAGCCGACCAGCACCACGGCCGAAAGATAGGTGCACAGCAGGGTTTGTTTGGAATCGGCTACCGCAGATCGTGAATTCAACTCGCGTCCGGCACGTCGTTGACCGTAGGACAGAAACGGCATGATCAGCAGGGACAGGGCCGCCAGCACAATACCGACCGTTGAGTGTTGTGCTTGCGTGGCTCCCAGGAGCGAGCGGATCGCGTCGAAGCTGACATACGCGGCAAGTGCGAAAAATGACCAGGCAATGATTCGTAGGGCGGTTTTTTCTCGGGTTTCCGGATCGCGGCCGGCAAATTGCCACGCCACCGCGGCTGCAGAGGCGACCTCGATGATGGAATCGAGACCAAATCCGATCAGCGCGGAAGAGGACGCGGCGGTTCCGGCGGCGAGTGCCACCACTGCTTCGACGATGTTGTAGGTGATGGTGGCCGCGACAAACATTCGGATCCGGCGACTCAACACGCTGCGACGCAGGTCCTTTAAGACTTGTTCCTCAGTCATCAGCAGCACCCGTCCTGCGCAGCAGCAGCGCAGTGCTGCGGGTCAACGGCGAGAACCACGCCCATGAGGTCGTTGAGCGCGTGCCCCAATCGGGGGTCTGCAAGCTGGTAGGACGTGCGGCGCCCCGCCGGCACCGCGACCACCAGCCCACAGCCCCGCAGACACGCCAGGTGGTTGGACAGACTCTGTCGAGAAACGCCCAGTTGATCTGCGAGATCTGCTGGGTAACAATCTTTTTCCCGCAAGGCCAACATGATTCCGGTACGGGTGGGGTCGGAAAGTGCATGGCCGAATCTGGCCAACACCGCCGCGTGAATGAGGGTCTGCACTCGTTGATAGTACATCGTTTGATGTACTCATACGAGGATGGAGTGAGCTTCCACGCTGAGTTGCCGGGGGCACGCAATTCACCGACCTCGTGCAGTCCTCATCGATCGCTCTCCCTTGCGACCCTGACCACGTCTTTGTGGACAGCTTTCACCCACTGTCGGTACGGCGTCCTATTCTGGCCGCTCAGTTGAAAGTGAGGGTCCGTCCGATGCGCCGCTGCCATTTCCCCATCGTTCTTGTACTGACGCTGCTTTCCTCGTGCACATCCGAACTCAAGGGCATTTCTGGTACTGGCAACGCGATCTGGTCGACCGCGGCCGGGTCGGCCATCGCGACCGGTGAAATTACTGCCGGTAAAATTACTGGCGAGGAAATTACTGCCGACGAAACCGCGACCGGCGAAGCACCCGGTAAAGCAACGACCGAATCTGACGTCGTCTCGGCGCCGGGGACACAGCTACCGGCCACCACCGGCACCGGGCAAGGGCCGCCGACCGAGCCTACGTTCACCCCGGTCGACATTCCCGCCGAACTCCAGGGAAACGGGCCCCGACTCACCCAGCCGACGGTGCCTTCCGGCACACCCGCGTTGCCAATGGTGCTGCTTGGCCTCTGGTCGCAGGGCGCAACCGCTGAACTCGGGATCTGGACCTCATCCGAGGGAGCGGCGTGGACTCCCCAGCAGATACCCGTCGGTGTGCCGGGAAATCTGGTGTCGGTGACAGCAGCGGCATCGGAACAGCTTGCTGTTATTGCCGGCGTCACCTGGGACGCCGGAACGCTGACTGCTTTCGCCCTGACCTCGGCTGATCGCGTGACCTGGACGCCGGTGCCACTACCTGCGACCACCGGTCACATCCGGGTCGGACCGGCGGCCGTCAGCGGAAATATCGCCTACCTGCTGACCACCCGGGTGGCAGT
>JBBSRY010000031.1:0-9906 GCA_038242595.1 Mycobacteriales bacterium | reverse complement strand
TCGCGGCGGATCGCGGCGGCCACCAGTTTGTCGTCATAGACACCGACGTAGGTCAGGATCGGATGCCGTTCCTCCGGTGGGGTAAGGATCGTCGACATCTCCCGAATTCCGGCCAGGCTCATTTCCAGCGTTCGCGGAATCGGGGTGGCCGACATGGTCAACATGTCGACGTGCGCGCGCAGCGAGGTGATGTGCTCCTTGTGTTCCACACCGAAGCGCTGTTCCTCATCCACGATGACGAGGCCGAGGTCCTTGTAGGCGATGGAGGGCTGCAACAGTCGGTGGGTGCCGATGACGATGTCGACCGTGCCGTCCGCCAGGCCTTTGACGGTCAGCTTGGAGTCGCGCTCGTCGCTGAACCTGGATAAACCCTTGACATTGATCGGAAAGGCGGACATCCGCTCGGTAAAGGTCGAAAGATGCTGCTGCGCCAGCAGTGTGGTCGGGACCAGGATGACCACCTGTTTGCCGTCCTGAACTGCTTTGAACGCCGCGCGGACTGCGATCTCGGTCTTGCCGTAGCCGACGTCCCCGGAGATCACGCGGTCCATCGGGACCGGCTTCTCCATATCAGCCTTGACTTCGTCGATCGCCGCCAACTGATCCGGAGTTTCGGTGTACGGGAAGGCATCTTCCAGTTCGCGCTGCCACGGGGTGTCCGGGCCAAAAGCGTGGCCGGGGGCTGAGGCACGCGCTGCGTAAAGTTGCACGAGTTTGGCCGCGATCTGGCGGACAGCTTTGCGCGCCTTACCCTTTGTCTTGACCCAGTCGCCGCCGCCGAGTTTGTTCAAGGTCGGCACCTCGCCACCGACGTACCGGGAAAGTTGATCCAGCGCGTCGGTGGGGACAAACAGCCTGTCCGCCGGGTGGTTTCGCTTACCAGGGGCGTATTCAACCACCAGGTATTCCCGGACCGCACCACCGGTGGTGCGCTGCACCATCTCGATGTACTTGCCGATGCCGTGTTGGTTGTGCACCACGTAATCACCCGGCTTGAGCGCCAGTGGATCAACCGCGTTCCGTCGGCGGGACGGCATCTTCGGCGCTCCTCCGTCGGCGCCGACGCCGCGGGTCCCGGTGAGATCGGTTTCGGTGACGATGGCAAAGTGACTGCGCGGCAGGGTGAATCCGGATTCCAGGCGCCCCCGGGTCACGGTGACCACACCGGGCTTCGGCTCACCGGTCAGACCGTCGGCCGCCAGTACGGCACCCAGGTCGTTCTCGGCCAGTCGCTCGGCAGCGCGGGACGCAGTTCCGGCGCCGCCGACCACCATGACGGTGACCCCGCCGGCGGCGGCCCGGTCCCTGGCATCAACCAGCGCCGGGGCGAACTCGCCACGATAGGCGGTGGCCGGCAGGACGACCGGCGACTCCGGAATTTCGCCGTCACCGAAGGCGGCGACCCGCCAGAGCGGGCAATCATTGTCGCGGACAGCATCGAAGACGTCGTCCAAATCGCGGTAGGCGGACTCCCCCAGATCGATGGGTGCCTTGCCGCCGGTGGCTGCGGCCATCCAGGATGCGGTCAGGAACTCCTGCCCGGTGCGAACCAGGTCGATGGACCTGGATTTGATCTTCTCCGGGTCAGCCAGCACCACGTGGGTACCGGCCGGGATGAGTTCGGGAAGCAGCACAAGTTTGCCGGGCACCAGGGCCGGGATCAGTGATTCCATCCCCTCAACGGTGATCCCGGAGGACAGCTTGTCCAGCATCTCGGCCAGCGAAGCATCACCGGTGGCCGTTGCGCAGAGTTGCCCGGCGCGTTCCCGGACCTGCGGGGTCAACAGGATCTCGCGGCAGGGCGGCGCGATCATCGAGGTCACCGCTTCCAGCGAGCGCTGGTCGGTAACGGCAAAGGTACGGATGTCGGTGATTTCGTCACCGAAGAACTCAATGCGGTACGGGTGTTCGGCCGTCGGCGGAAAGATGTCGAGAATGCCGCCACGGACAGCCATCTCGCCACGTTTGCTAACCAGTTCGGTGCGACTGTAGGCCATCACGACGAGCTGCTCGACAACCGCGGACAGTTCGAGGTCTTCACCGACCGTGATCTTGATCGGTGGTAGCTCGCCCAGATTGGGCGCCATCGGCTGGATCATCGAGCGGACGGTGGTCACGATGACCTTCGGTAGTCCGGCACCATTTTCCTCGGGGTGGGCCAGCCGGCGCAGCACCGCCAGCCGGCGCCCGACGGTGTCTGCGCGCGGGCTCAACCGCTCGTGCGGCAGCGTCTCCCAGGACGGAAAGATCATCACGTTCTCGTCACCGATGAGATCACCAAGGGCGGCGGTCAGCGCTTCAGATTCCCGTCCCGTCGCGGTAACCATCAGGACCGGGACCTGAGCGCCGCCATCGGTCTTGTCCATTGCCAGCACGCCCGCGACGAAGGGTCGGATGGACGCCGGGCCGGTGATCTGCAAACTGGGGGTGCAGGCCGATGACACCACACCGGCAAACAGCTCGTCTCGCAACACGGCCGGCAGCAGACCGGAAAGTACTGGCTTACTCACTGATACAAGTCCCTTCAACCGACGCAACTGCGCCGGAGCACGCAAGAATCCCCCAAACCAGAAGTGCGGGGTGCACATCAGTGGGGGTCCATGAATCAGCTTACGCACCGGGACCGACAGCGAACCAGATCAATCCAGTGAGCTGTCGAGGGCCGATTCCCGGCGGCGGGGAGGCTGACCTCCTGGTTTGTGCCGGTCTGAGCGAGCCGTCACCGGCCCAGAAATCTTCGGTGGAAAAACTACCCCGCAGACGTGGAATGATGTACCAGCGACCGATGGTCAATCCGCCGTGGTGTAATTGGCAACACTTCTGATTTTGGTTCAGATATTTCAGGTTCGAGTCCTGGCGGCGGAGCAGTCCTTCCTTCCCTCATTGCACTGCCAATGGCCCCTGAATAATGGCCCCTGAACAGGCAGACATTTTGGTTTCGCCGCAGTCAACCGAGCCGGGTCAACGTCCAATCCGATGACGACTAGAGTCTCCTGTGGTGCCAACCGACGTTCTCGCCGGATGTCAACGGCACACTGGAACACGTAGGACTTGTTCGCAGGAACGCTCGGCATCAGCCGGGAATCCGCTCAGCAAAGGGAAGCCCGAATGCCGGTGGCCGAAACGCCAGACACACTCGCCAGCTCAGCCAGGCCAAAAGATCCAGCGCAGATGCCTGTCACCGCAGTGGTGGTCCTGGCCGCCGGAGCCGGCACCCGCATGAAGTCCGCACTCCCGAAAATCATGCACCCGATAGCCGGGCATCCGCTGGTCTGGCATGCCCTCGTCGCAGCCCGCGCTTTGCAGCCCGAGCATCTGGTAACCGTTATTGGTCATGGCCGTGAGGTGGTCGGTGAGTACCTGAGCAGCGCCGCGCCCGATGCCATCACCGCAATCCAGGATGAGCAGCTCGGCACCGGACACGCGGTCGCCTGCGCTCTGGAGGTCACCGGCGAGCTGACCGGCACCGTGGTTGTCACCTACGGAGATGTTCCGCTGCTCCGCGGCGAGACGCTCGCCGCGCTGGTAGCCGCCCACGCCGCCCACAAAAACGCCGTCACCGTCCTGTCCGCGTTGGTCGCCGATTCCACCGGCTACGGACGCATCGTCCGGGATGAGAACGGTGACCTGTTGGCCATCGTCGAGCAGAAAGACGCCAGTACCGAGCAGTTGGCCATCCGGGAGATCAACTCCGGGGTCTACGCCTTCGACGGCGCGGTGCTGGCCAAGGGATTGTCCCGACTCACTGTTGCCAACAACTCCGGCGAGCGGTATCTGACCGATGTGGTGGCCATCGCCAGGTCTGATGGAAACCGGGTCGGTGCGGTGGTCGCCGATGATGCCGTCGAGACCGAAGGGGTCAACGACCGGGTCCAATTGGCCCAGATGGCTCGTCAGCTCAATGCCCGGTTGGTTCGCCGGGCACAGCTTTCCGGGGTCACCATTCAAGATCCACTGACCACCTGGATTCATGCCGACGTGCAGATCGGCCCGGACACGGAAATCCTGCCCAACACGCACCTACAGGCCGGGACGATCATCGGCGCCGGCTGCGTCATCGGACCGGACAGCACCCTGTCCGCCTGCACCGTCGGCGACGGCGCCCAGGTCATTCGCACCCACGCCACCGGCGCCTCGATCGGCGCCCGCGCCACCGTTGGCCCGTTCTCCTACCTGCGTCCAGGCGCCACCCTGGGCGAAGGATCCAAGGTCGGTGCCTATGTCGAAGTGAAGAACTCGACGATCGGCGCCGGCGCCAAGGTCCCGCACCTTTCGTATATGGGTGATGCCACCATCGGAGCCGGCTCGAATGTCGGCGCCGGAGTCATCACGGCAAACTACGACGGCGTCAACAAGTATCCGACCGTCATCGGCGAGAACGCCTTCGTCGGAACCAACACCACGCTCGTCGCGCCGGTCACCATCGGCGACGGCGCCTACACCGCTGCCGGCTCGGCCATCAGTGACGACGTCGCTCCCGGCGATCTGGGTATTGCCCGGTCCCGCCAGAGCGCCAGCGCCGGGTGGGTGCTGCGCCGCCACCCCGGGACCAAGATGGCGTTGTCAGCGGAAAAAGCCGCGGCAGCGAACTCATTGACTGGAACATCTGAAGCGTCTGTCGTGTCCGAGGAGGACTCCCGCTCGTGAACCACACCATCAACACCCGGAAAAATATGATGTTGTTCTCTGGGCGGGCGTTTCCGGAACTGGCTGAAGAAATCGCCAAGTATTTGGATGCTGAAATCACCCCCCAAACGGCGTACGACTTTGCCAACGGTGAGATCTTCGTCCGCTCCGAGGAGTCGGTCCGCGGCTCTGACGCTTTCCTGATCCAGTCGTGCGGCGTCCCGTTGAACAAGTGGGTGATGGAAACACTGCTGATGATCGATGCGCTCAAGCGTGCGTCAGCCAAGCGGATCACCGTGGTGTTGCCGTTCTATCCCTACGCCAGGCAGGACAAGAAGCACCGCGGACGCGAACCGATCTCGGCCCGGCTAATTGCCGATCTGTTGAAAACGGCCGGTGCCAGCCGCGTCATGGCGGTGGATCTGCACACCGACCAGATTCAGGGATTCTTCGACGGGCCGGTTGATCACCTGGTGGCGCAGCCACTGCTTGCCGACTACATCGCCGCGAAGTACTCCGGCCAGCAGATGTCGGTTGTTTCCCCGGACTCCGGTCGCGTCCGCACCGCGGAGAAGTGGGCTGCTCGCCTCGGCGGTACCCCGGTGGCATTCATCCACAAGACCCGCGATCCGGATCAGCCCAATCAGGTAGTGGCCAATCGGGTGGTGGGTGAGGTCGAAGGCCGGCTGTGCATCCTGGTCGATGACATGATCGATACCGGCGGCACCATTGCCAAAGCAGCGACCCGCCTATTCGAGGCCGGCGCACGTGACGTCGTCATCGCCGCTACTCATGGAGTGCTCTCCGATCCGGCAGCCACCAGACTCGCGGAGTGCGGTGCGTCCGAGGTGGTACTGACCAACACTCTCTATATCCCCAATGAGCACCTCTTCCCGCAACTCACGGTGTTGTCGATCGCGCCATTGATCGCTGCCGCCATCCACCAGGTTTTTGAGGACGGCTCAGTTACCTCGTTGTTCGAGACCGACTAAGTTTCTCTTCTACTTCCCCGGGCCCCGCAACCTCTCGGTTGCGGGGTTCTTTTTTGGGCAGTTTCAGTCGGCCAACCGGGCCCATCAGGTGACGATTTACGGCCCGGCCGCAGGATAAACTGATCACATCACGGTTGTCAGCAAGTTCTACGGCAGATACGCTGTTTAACAGAAGGATCTTTTGAATCATCTTAGAGGAGGCGAAAATGTCGACAACGGCTCAGTTCCCACGGGTTTTGCTCAGCGAGAAGCTTGGTGCAGCAGAAATGCTGCGCACGCTTCTCACCGAACGCGGTTACCAGCTGGCTGCCGACATCGCCGAGGCCGACGTCGTAGTGGGCGCCCATGACGGGCTAACCCAGGCGGCTCTAGAATCCGGCCTTGGGCTGGTCACCTTTTCCGACGACGCTTTGGCCGCCGGGGCCGGTATCGGTTTCACCGCATCCGAGCACGCGGAAGCCGCGCCGCTGGTGGCCGCCGGTGAAGAAACCGAAGCAGTCACCAACCGGGATTTGCTGGCCAGGGTCGGGGTTCCCACTCTGCCCGTCACCGGTGAACTCAGCGTCTCAGGCCCGGCTGCTGCATTGCTCCGCCGACGGGGTACCCGTCAGGCGCCCGGGGCGATTGTCGCCGCCGTGGCCCAGGTGCAATCCGGCAGGGTCGCCGTGGTCGCAGCTGACCTGCTGGACGCTGACGCCGAAAACTCTGCCGCGGCAATGGAACTAGCCTTCAATGTCATCACCTGGGCATCTCGGCGGGCCGTGGAAGCACCCATCGATGTCGTCCGCCCAGCAGCTTGGGTTGACTCCGAGAACCCAGAATGGCTGGCACTCAAGGCGACCGTTTCGGCCCTCCGGGAGCTGCAAATCACCGACGGTTCGGTACCGAACGAGCAGGTCGCCGCCGGCGCCCTCGTCCAGACCCTGTGCAGCGAGATCGCCGACATCGCACCGTCCTTCCCGCCCGACGCCGACTATCTACAGGCACTGATCAAGGACTTTCAGCGGTGGTCCGACGGCGGCTTTGCCGCACCGGATTTCCTCGATTCGCTGATGGCGTTCCACCCGGAAAGTAATCGGATCGACGGGCTGCAGCACCTGGTTGTCTTTCCGATGTACACCCAGAACGGCAGCACCGACCGGTTGGTCGAAGCTGTTCTGTTGGAAGTCGTCTGGCCGGAATTTGTCGCCGATCTTGAAGCCGGCGATTACTCCAACAAACTGTTCGTACCGATTCGTTTCGTCGATTTCACCGCCGGCTACGACACCAACTCCGCTGTCCTGTTCCCGGAGACCGTTGCCATGCGCGAGGTTCCGAAGTTCACCTGGGGTGGCATCTTTGCTGACCGCGAATCGGCCCGATTCCGCACCGTGATCAGCGCGGCCGCTGAGACCACCCGCCTCCCGCTGCCACCGGACGCCGCTCGGATGTTGGATGATCAGCAGCTTGCGATGGAAACATTTGTGATGTGGGATTTGATCCACGATCGCACCCACATGCACGGCGATCTGCCGTTCGACCCGTTCATGATCAAACAGCGGATGCCATATTTCCTGTACTCCTTGGAGGAGCTGCGCTGCGACCTGACCGCGTTCCGCGAGTCAGTCCGCCTCGAGGGCACCGGCATCGCTCATGCCCGACTTGTCCAGTACGCCATCATCTTTGACCGCATCTTCCGCTTCGCCATCACCGGCAGCCGGGTCCGTAATTATGACGGACTGGGTGGCCAGCTGTTGTTCGCCTGGATGCATCAGCACCGCGTCCTGCACTGGACGGACAACCGGCTGACCATCGACTGGGAGGACGCCACCGAGGTGGTTCTGGAACTCGGCCGTCGTATCGAAGACCTGTACTGGCGTTCCATCGATCGGCCGAAGACCTCGCACTGGCTTGCAGCCTACGATCTGGTCTCCACCGTTCTGACCCCCAACCCGGCTTCGGTGTGGGCTCGCGGCGCGGCTGCACTGCCGCTTGACGGCCCGCCTAAGGGCTTGACCGACGCCGTGATGAAAGACGAATTCCCGCTGTCGATGTTCTACGAAGCGTTGTCCCGCAAGCTTTCTGACGTTGTCAGCTCCACCGCCGGGATCACCGGATGACGCGGCGGATAGTGGTGGCCGGTGCGACCGGGATTGCCGGTCGCACCGCCTGCGCGGCTTTCCTCGACGCCGGATTCGAGGTGGTGGCGCTGGATTCCCACCAGGGTCGACTGGATCAATTGGTCGCCGATCTCCCGAACGCCGACGCCAGAATCTGCGATCTGTCCAATTACGCAGCGGTGCAGGAACTTTCCTCGTCGTTGACGTCCGTCGACGGCCTGATTCATCTGGTCGGCGGCTGGCGCGGCGGCGACGGGTTACTGGGCCAATCTGATGAGGACTGGGATTTCCTGGCCACCGGTCTGATCGACACGCTGCGAAACACGACCAGGGCTTTTCATGATCAGCTTCTCGCCGCCGAGGCTGGTCGGGTGGTGATTGTCAGCGCAACCGCCGCCGCCACGCCGACCGCCGGAAATGCGAACTACGCGACCGCCAAGGCAGCTTCGGAAGCCTGGATGGCCGCAGTCGCTGACTCCTTCCGCAGGTCCCAATCCGGTCGCAAGGTAGATCCGTTACCGCAAACCGCCGCCGCCGTCACCTTTGTCGTCAAGGCGCTGGTGACCGACGAGCAGCAAGCTGCCGAACCGACCAAGCCGTTCACCGGATTTACCAATGTGAATCAGGTGGCAGTAGCTGCGGTCGGCCTATGGGACCGCGATGCCGCGACACTCAACGGCGCCAAGATCTCGCTCGTCCCCTGATGACCTGACCCGCTGCCCGGGTCCAGCATCTGCCAGTGTTCGGCGTCTGCCCACGCGCCTGGTTGCCCATGCTCAGCGCAACCAGGGCGCGCGTAGCACCAGATCCCCCTCAGGTGGAAGAATCCATTTCGTGAACACATTGCACAATCCAGACCAGCGCGGCTTTGCCTCGGACAATTACGCCGGCGTCCATCCAGAACTTCTGGCCGCGATAGCCGCGGCCAATGGTGGCCATCAGGTTTCCTACGGTGACGACGTTTACACGGCCCGCCTGCAGGACGTCTTCGCCGCGCACTTCGGGCCAGCGGCTCAGGCCTTCCCGGTATTCAACGGCACCGGCGCCAATGTGCTTTCCCTGCAATCGATGTTGCCACCATGGGGCGCCGTCATTTGCGCCGAAACTGCCCACATCAACACCGACGAGAATGCTGCCCCAGAGCGTGTCGCCGGAATAAAACTACTCACCGTGCCCACTCCCGACGGCAAGCTGACCCCGGCACTGATAGACCGGCAGGCGTACGGCTTCGGCGACGAACACCGGGCCCAACCATCCGCGGTCTCCATCACCCAGTCCACCGAACTCGGCACCCTGTACTCGGTGGAAGAGATTCGGGCCATCTGCGACCACGCACACTCGCTCGGGCTGACCGTCCATCTGGACGGATCACGAATCGCCAATGCCGCGGCCGCACTGGACGTTCCGATGCGCGACTTCACGGTCGATGCCGGTGTTGATGTGTTGTCATTCGGTGGCACCAAGAATGGTCTGCTCTTCGGTGAAGCCGTGGTCGTATTCAATCCGGAGGCATCGCACGGGCTCAAGTACCTCCGCAAAATGAACATGCAGTTGGCATCGAAGATGCGCTTCATCTCGGCGCAGCTGATCGCACTCCTGGAGGGCGACCTCTGGCTGCAGTCCGCCGCGCACGCCAATGCCATGGCGCAGCGGTTGTACGAGGCGGTCAGCGGCATCGATGGTGTGCTGGTTGATCGTCGACCGGACGCCAATGCGCTTTTCCCGATCCTGCCGGCCGGGGTGGCCGATCGGCTTCGTGAGCAGTTCCGCTTCTACGACTGGGATGTCGCCACCGGATCCGTCCGTTGGATGTGCTCCTGGGACACCACAGAGGCCGATGTGGATACCTTTGCTCTGGCGGTTAAACAGGAGATCGCTGCGATCTGATTGGCGCGGCTGCGGCGGTTAGGCCCGGTCGGACTGGACCAGCACCTCGATGGAATACACATCGGCCCGGTAGACGTGCTTGCCACATTCGACCACCCGATCGGCCGCGTCATAGGCCTGGCTTGCCATCGTCATCAACGGTGCCCCACGCCGCACCTGCAGGAGTCTGGCTTCCTCAACTCCGGCGGCCTTGGCGCCGATCTGCTGCCGCGCCAACTCCGGGCCGGCGCCACGTCCACGAAGCACTCCGTAGAGCCCGTCTGCGGTGAGATCTGCTTCACGGATGTCGGCGAAACGTTGCG
>JBBSRY010000030.1:0-9921 GCA_038242595.1 Mycobacteriales bacterium | reverse complement strand
GACCCGGGGCTGCCGACGGTTTTGGGGGGTAAACCCCTTCAAATATCGCGGCAACAAACAATATTCACCGCCCACACTGTCACCGGGCCGCCCGGTTTACACGGGGCCGCCCCTTTCACTCGTAGCAACTGCTATTTCTTCAATGTTTGTCGGACCAGACGCACAGCGCGGCCCTTGACCCTGACCGCCAATTCGCGTATCCCGCCGGCCTTGGCGTATTCGCGAATCAGCTTTATATCGCCAAGGAACGTTGCCTTGGGATGTTGCAGCGACAGGTGCCAACTGTCGGCGATCGGCCGGGCAATCACCCGGTCCGGTGCAGGTCGGGGATCCCGGCAGAACTCCACCAGCGGCGCCAACGCGTTCTCCCAGGTGAATTCTTGACGCATCTTGACGATGTTGGCTTTTGCCCGGTCAGCGAACTCCTGGTCGAAGAGCACTATTTCCAGCGCCTCGGCAAGTTCGGTGACATTCTCCGCTCCGACGGTGACACCCAACCCGCGCTCTCGGACCATCTCGCCGAAACTATCGCCGCCGGTGGTGACGATCGGCAGACCGGCCCACAGGTAGTCCAGGATTCGGGTGCGGAAGGAGAAGGTGGTCTCCACGTGTTCGAAATGAGTGGTGACACCGCAGTCGGAATCGAGCAAGTAATTGTGACGATCGTCGTAGTCGACCCACTGCTCGTTGAAGAACACTGACTTGTTGGTCAGACCTAGCGAGGCCGCTAGTTCTCTGGCTTCATTTGCTGCCCGCATCTGCGGGACGTGAGGGTTTGGATGTTTCATCCCCAGGAAGACCAGCCGGACATTGTCTCGCCGTGCGGATAATTCACCGACCGCCTTGACCAAGGTTTGCGGATCGAACCAGTTGTAGACCCCGCCGCCCCAGATGATCACCTTGTCGTCAGGCCCGATGCCGGGCAAGGTGCCCTTGAGCGCATGCCGGGTCGGCACCGGGCTTTGAGACATCAGACCGAAAGGAGCCACATCGATCAGGCTGTTGAGACTCTCATCTCGACCGTAATTGTCGGGGTTGATGCGACCCACTGCGGCCAACTGACCCAACCAGAAGTGTCGCTGCCGGTCAGAGGCGCAGAGGAAGAAATCACCGCGACGCAACTGCTCGTTGAGCACATCGGTTGCCGATGAAACAATGTGCCGCCATTGCTCCGGCCCGAGTTCGCGGGCCTGCTCCAGTTGCTCCAGATGCATCGGGTCGTACAGATCGCAGATCATGATCTTGTCGGTGCGTTGCAGAGCCGAATACTGGGAGAGCGCGTAACCCTGGAAAAGGATGACATCGGCCCACTCGACGTGTTTGTCCATCGATCCGGAATTGTGTACGGGTGCCAAATCCAGCTCGAAAAGAGGGGACGTCACATCGACATGGCTGGTGCTGACCAACCGTACGTCGTGTTCGGCCCCCAGCAGGGACGCGATATGCCAGGCGCGGATGGCCGGACCGGCCATCTGTTTGCTCAACCGATCGCCGGTGACGATCAGGATGCGTCTACGTTGCTGAAGATGTTGGACCACGCCGAAGGCTTCAACAATGGCTTGGTATCCGGCCACCGTCCTGTCGTCGGTTTGCATTGATCGAATCGAGTCGCCGAGCAGGGGCAGCAGGTCACCATCGGACCGACGTCGAGTCCGCTGTAACTCCTCGCGAGACTTGGTGAGGTCGGTCAGGTGCTCGACAAATGAATCGACGGCAAACAGGCCGGCGAGAGCGGTTTTGGGCACGGTCTGATTGGGACTGCGATCCTCGGCGGCCCGGCGCAGATCCAGTGACTCCGAATCAAGCCCGGCCCGAACCACGGCCCTTCTGCTGGTCAGAGCAAGTGCACCGGGTAATGCAGCGGACAGTGTCTGATCGGAGAAATTCTTGTAGATCATCATCAGGGCATTGCGATCCAGCAGGAATTCTTCGTGATAATTGCCGAAGGCCTTCATGGAAGCGTGATGACGGTGATACACCACCGAACGCGGCACATAGCGCACCCGCCAGCCCAGCAGGTTGAGTCGCCAGCCGTAGTCCACATCTTCGAAGAACATGAAGAATCGCTCGTCGAAACCGCCGGTCGAGATGAACAGTTCACGCCGGGTGATCAGGGCGGCGCCGGTGCCGAAAAGCACGTCCTTGGGGGTGTCCCAGGCCGGGCTATCAGGCTGATTGACCTCTTTTTTATATCCTTGGCCGTACCAGGTCAGCTCGCCGCCGACGTAGTCGACAAGTTTCCCGTCCCAGCTGAGCACTTTGCTGGCCACCGCGCCGATATCGGCGTTTTCCTCCAGTTCCGGAATAGCTGCGGTCAGCCAGTCGCGGTGGGGCTTGGCATCGTTGTTCAGGAACGCAACATACTTCCCGCTCGACATCTCAGCACCCAGATTGCAGCCACCGGTGAAGCCCGTATTGCGCGGCGATTGCACCATCATGATGTCCGGAAAACTTTTGCTGATCCGAGCGACACTGTCGTCACCGGAGGCATTGTCCACGCAAACAATCTCCAGGGCCGACGCGGGCCAGTTCATCTTCTGCAATTCGGCAATCGCGGTGATGGTGTCGTCCGCGCCCTTGTAGTTCAGCAACACCACCGATACCAGAGGTGAAGCGACAACAGCATTGCGATCAGACATCTAGATTTCCCTTGGTGAAAGTGCTGGTGCTGGTGCGGTTTTCGCTGCTCGGCCTGTTCCACTCACCGGAAAAAGTCACGATTCCACCCGATTCGCGTGGGGCGCCGAAATCAACGTGAAAGCGTAGGCAATTACGAATCAGGTCGTAGACGTGCGAGTTCTGATTGACGATCGAGGCGGTGAGATCAAAGGATCCGGGTTGCAGCGGTAGCGCCGGAATGGTCAGATCCACATAACCGTCGCCGATCAGTTGATCCACTCGCAGGTCGGCGTCAATGGTGTTGTGCGCCCAGACATACACGCCATCGGTGTTTTCCAAGGCGTAGCCGAAGGCCGCCAGATCAATCGGTTCGGCGCAGTGATAATGCAGTCGCAGAGTCACCGGATCGCCGGTGCGGAACCGATCTCGATGCTGCCCGTTGCCGTCCAGAGCCTCTACATTGGTGATCTGCGCTTCACCGGATCCGCTTCGGCCCTCAGCCACCACGATGGCAGCCTCGGCAGGCGCTTCGGTTTCTACCCGGACTTGATGCGAGGCATCCATATAGCCGTCGACGATTTCGTTTGCTTTACCAGCACGGACCAGATTCCCGTGTTCCAGCCAGATCGCTTGATCGCACATCGATCGCAACGAACCCATGGCGTGGCTGACAATCACCACTGTCTTACCCTGCCGACGGAAGTCGGCGAATTTGTCCATGCACTTCTCTTGGAATGCGGCGTCACCCACCGCGAGCACTTCATCGACCAGCAGGATGTCCGGGTCAACATTGATCGCAATGGCAAATCCGAGTCGCACGTACATTCCGGAGGAGTAGTTCTTTACCGGCTGATCAATGAATTCGCTGATACCGGCGAAGTCAACGATTTCATCGAACTTGCGCTCTAACTCTTTGCGCCCGAGCCCAAGGATCGACCCGTTGAGGTAGACATTCTCGCGGCCAGACAGCTCCGGATGGAACCCTGAGCCCAATTCCAGCAGAGCTGCAATCCGACCATTGACCTTGACCGACCCCGTATCGGGTTGCAGGATTTGAGCGATGCATTTGAGCATGGTCGACTTACCGGATCCGTTCTCACCGATCAAGCCAAAGGTGGACCCTTCGGGAATTTCGAAGGACACATTTTTCAGCGCCCAGAATTCCTCGAAACTGGCTCGTTTACCGCGCATCAGCGCAGCCTTCAATGATTGATTGCGCTCCCGGTAGAGACGGAATCTCTTGGAGAGGTCATCGACGACGACCGCCGGGGTGGTCACAGTTCCTCCGCAATCTTGCCCTGAAACTTGCTGAACACCCAGATACCGAGCGTCATAGAGATTGCAGCGGCCCCCACGCAGTAGACAAGGTCGGTCCAGTCCGGCCACCTGTTGTCGTAGAGCAAGTTACGAAAGACCACGGAGAAGCGCTCCAGCGGGTTGAGCCGATAAACGGTTTCCAACGGGAACGTCTTACCCTGCGCGGTCCGTTCCTTCTGCAGATCAGTGATCAAACGAATGGGGTAAATAATTGGTGTTGCGTAGAACCAGACCTGCATGAAGATGCCGACGAACTGCGCCGTATCGCGGAAATAGACATTCGCAATGGAAAGCATCAATGCAATGCCCAACCCGAACAGACCCATCAGTGCCACGATCAACACCAAGCCGGGGAGGAAGATCCATGGCGCGCTACCGAAGAGCACCAGGGCCACAACGAGTACACCCATCTCGAAGCCGAAGGTCACCAGACTGGCCAGCATCGAGGCAGCGACCAGGGTGTATCGGGGGAAATAGACCTTCTGAATCAGGTTGCCGTTGCCTACCAGGGCTGTCATGCCGCCCTGCACCGTGTTGTTGAAGAAGTTCCACGGCAGCAGCGCGCAAGCGAGCCAGAGTGCGAAGACGGTCAACCCACTCGGACTGCCCGGATCAGGGTTCTGACGCAGTACGAACCCGAACACCAGGGAGTAGATGGTGAGGGTGGCGATCGGGTTCAGGAGAGACCAGCCCTGACCCAGGAGGCTCCGCTTGTACTTACCGCGAACCTCACGCATTGTCAGGTTGGACAGGAGTTCTCGGGAACCCCGCAGGTCAGCCAATAAGCTCATTCACTCGCCTCGCACATTAGGTCGATGCTAGCGGACCCGTGCCGGGATTCTGGTGCGCGGAACCGGCTTGTGGGGATCCCCACCATCTGTGTCAGAACGGTAACGTTCGGTGAATCGGAACACTGGAGTCACTCAGTGACCTGGTAGTCGGTTGATCAGCTGCTGCCGCCAACGGAATGTCCTGGTGTTCTTGAGAGCGGACAATTGGCTCTGCAATGCTTCGACTTCGGATCGAGCGCCGGCACCTGAGCCGAGCTCGGCAGCTTCCAGGGCGAACTCGAATTCGGTGCTCTTCACCCGTAGGGCCGCGACCTCATCGCGCAGATCAGTGAGCTCGGCCTGCAGTTGATTGTTCTCCGTGGTCACCTGGTTGACCTGCCGCAGCGCAGCTTCGCGCTCCGCCTGCAGCATGTTGGTTTGCGCCAGCAGTTCTTGTCGAAGGCAGGCAATGATGCCGGTTGCCTCCTCGTTTTCCCAGGCCGCGCGGCGCGCGAGATCAGTACTGTCCTGCGGCACGGCAGTCAGCACAAACTGATACGTGGTGGCGTCGGGATCGGCTTGGATTTGCCGCAGCGTTTCCGGTGCCACCTCGCCGGCCTGGACACCAATCTCGGTGGTGAAGAGTTCGGCCTTGGTGGTCCTGACTTCGGTGGCTACAAACCCTGCGTCGGAAAGCAGTTCGGTGAGGGTGGCTCTGGTGAAGAACCGCAGGTGGGTGTTATCCAGCAGACCCAGATTCCGATACTGAAAACGCCCCAGCAGCAGTGACATCCGGACGTCGCCGTGAGAGATATTTGGGATGGAGATGACGATGTAGCCACCTGGTTTCAGCAGATGACGAGATTGTCGCAAGGTCGGAATCGGATCGCGCAGGTGCTCCAGGACATCCCCGAAGACCACGACGTCGAATGTGCGGCCGTCGGCAATTTCAACCAGATCGGCGTGATCCAGATCTGCCACGTCGACCCGGACCATGTGTTGTTCGGCGGTTTTCGCGGCCTCGGGGTCGTACTCGACACCGCTCACCGTATTACCGAAAGCGTTGAGGGTCTGCGCCAAGTAGCCGGTCGCGCAGCCGACATCGAGCACGGTCTTATTCGATCCGACCAACTCGACCATGTACCGATGAGAGGTACCCGGTTGTCCTAAATCGACCGAAATGTCGTACTTCGAGATCGCCATTGTTCTGCTGTTTCCTTCCGGGGCCGTCGAAGCACTTTAAACCGCGTTCGTGGTTCGACCTAGCAACACTGTAGTTTCCGACCCGGTGCCACCCCCGTCGCCGGTTCGGTGACCTGGAAAGGCTATGAAACAATTGGCTGGTCCGGAGTGCTTCGACGTTCCGGTCGATGGTTGTCAACCAGCAGGATTCACATCAAGGAGATCTCCGGAAGTGGCCGATCAACCGATTATGACCCCGGATCCGAGTTCCGTGACGGAGCAACTGCGGCAACTACATCTGGTTGATCAGATCATCGGACTGGAGGCCCAGCTGGCCGAAGCGCTGGTGCGTGATGAGGCCAAACTGCAGATCATCCATGCGAGCTGGGATGAAGATCGGTGGGAGAAGGAAGATCTGAACCGTCAGCTGGTCGAGGTCAGTGATCATCTGCATTTGGCCAGACTGGAAGATGCCCGGCTCCGGAAGGTGATTTCGGATCTGGAGGCCCAGGTGGAAACGGAGAAGGCGATCGTTCTTCAACTGCGCTCAACCGCACTGTGGCGTGTTGCCAGGTGGGGGCGGCACCCAGTGGTGACATTGAGGCGTGTCGCCGCTCGCGCGGTCAAGGGGCGTTGAACGTGCCAGAAGCGCCGCTCTCGAATCTGCCGGCTCATGCCAGCGCCGAACTTTCGGTGGTTCCCGAACCGGATCCGGAGAAGGTGCCGCTGGCGCTGATTTCCGTGGTGGTTCCGGTGTATCGCCCGCACCGTCGGTTCTTGCTCGAAATGATCGAATCCGTCCTGGAGCAAGATTTCGTCAACTGGGAAATGATTCTGGTGGACGATTGCTCGCAAACATCGCATGTGACCGAAGTTCTCCGAGCCGCCAGCAAGGATCCGCGGGTCACAGTCATCGTGCGCGAGACCAATGGCGGCATTGTCGCCGCCAGCAATGATGGTCTGGCAGCCGCGAAAGGCGATTTTGTCGCATTGGTGGACCACGACGATCTACTGGTTGCGGGTGCGCTGCGCGCGGTGGCCAAGGTTATCGGCGCTGTTGCCGAGGCTGACGTCATCTATACCGACGAAAGTCATGTCAGCGCCGACGGGGTGATCAGCAACCCGTTCGTTAAGCCGGACTTTTCGCCGGAACGACTCCGGGGGCAGATGTATATCGGTCACCTCGGGGTGTATCGCCGCTCACTGCTGGCGCAAATTGGCGGCTTCCGAGAAGGATTCGACGGCTCGCAGGATTACGATCTCGCGCTGCGGGCGTGTGAACGGGCTCGTCGGGTGGTGCATATCCCGGAGGTGTTCTACCGCTGGCGGATTCATCCTGCTTCGGTGAGTCAGAGCGCAGGTAACGCACCAGTTTTTGATGCCGCACGCAAGGCCCTGACCGAACACCTGGGACGGATCGGCCGAGCCGGCACCGTGGAACAGGTGCACGGCGTAGGGGTGTATCGCATCCGCTATGAATTGGTCGGGCGACCCAAAATCTCCATCATCATTCCCACTCGCGGCTCCAGCGCCGAAATCCGTGGCGTACTAAGGTGTCTGGTCGTAGATGCGGTGCGTAGCGTGGT
Source organism: Mycobacteriales bacterium (assembly GCA_038242595.1). Lineage (GTDB taxonomy): Bacteria > Actinomycetota > Actinomycetes > Mycobacteriales > Nakamurellaceae > Nakamurella. The sequence goes on along the minus strand of JBBSRY010000030.1, from coordinate 2,447 downwards.
AGCGAAATCCAGCTACACCGACATCGAATTCGTCATTGTGGCGGACCGTTCGATGCCGCCGGAGGTGGCCGAAGAACTGTCAACAATAGCCGGCGACCGCTTGGTGATGGTGCCATGGGAGGCGCCGTTCAACTTTGCCGCCAAGATCAATCTCGGGGCGGTTCATGCCACCGGTGATTACCTGTTGATGCTCAATGACGACATCGAGGTCATCAGTTCGGACTGGCTGGAGGTGATGTTGGGGTTGGCTCAACAGTCTGATGTGGGCATGGTTGGTCCGATGCTGTACTTCGATGACGGCAGCATTCAACACGGCGGTCACCAGTACTCCGGCGGTGGGCCGGGTCATATCGCCTTTGGTGTGAACTCGGCGAGCACCGGGCCTTTTGCCGGTTTGATGGTGGATCGCGAGGTCTCCGGCGTGACCGGTGCCTGCGCGTTGCTGCCACGGCAGGTGTATTTCCAGGTAGGCGGGATGAACGTGGAATTGCCGGCCAATTTCAATGACGTCGACCTGTGTCTCAAGGTGACCGGCGCTGGTTATCGGATCCTGTGGACCCCGCATGCCAGGCTGTATCACTATGAATCGAAGACCCGAATTGCCAGGGTGCTGCTCTATGAATTGAACATTCTGCGTAATCGCTGGGGCCACCGGATCGAGCGGGATCCGTTTTGGCCGCATGCACCTGAAGAGTGCCGGTAACGCCATCTGTGCTGGGTTGGAGTGGTTGAGGTGAGAATTGGCCTGGATGCCACGCCGTTGCTGGGTTCACGAACTGGAATCGGACATTACACGGCTAATCTGATTCGTGGTTTAGCAGCAACTGATAACACTGTTATAGCAACCCCTTTCACGTTACGCGGCGGCGAGCGGCCGACCGATCTCGCTGATTCGGTGCGTTGGCGGCACCGGCCGGTGCCGGCCCGGGTTTTGCAAGCCTGCTGGAGCCGAGCCGCACTGCCGCCGGTGGAGATGCTTACCGGAAAGGTGGATGTGTTCCACGGCACCAACTTCGTCCTGCCGCCCACCCTGACCGCGACGGGTGTGGTCACCATTCACGATTTGTCGTACCTGAAGTATCCGGAGTTGGTCAACGACGCTTCCCTGCGTTATCAGAGGCTGGTGCCCCGCGGACTCAAACGGGCCCGCGGCATCTTGACCCCGACCAGGGCAATTGCCGATGAAGTGATCGATACCTATCGACTTGACGCCGGACTGGTTACAGTCACCCCGTTGGGGGTTGACCCATCCTGGGCCACTGTAAAGCCTTACTCGGCAGCAGGGTTATCCACTCGTGGTTTACCCGGAAGCTACCTGCTTGCAGTTGGCACTCTGGAGCCTCGCAAAGGGCTGGACGTGCTCGTCCTGGCATACCGCCAGTTGATGGCCGCCAACGCCGACGTGCCGCCGTTGGTGATCGTGGGGCCGAGCGGTTGGGGCGCTGAATTGGATCTGGCCGGGATTGACGACGGCCGCATCATCTTTACCGGCTACATCAAATACGGCGACCTGCAACGCATCGTGGCTGCTGCTTCGCTGTTCTGCTTTCCGTCCCGGTACGAGGGATTCGGTCTTCCCCCGTTGGAGGCATTGGCCGCGGGGGTGACGGTGGTGGCCACCGAAATCCCTACCAGCGTTGAGGTCCTCGGGTCGTTCGCCCAATACTGCCCTACCGAGAATGCGCCGGCCCTGGCCGAGGCCATCCTGGTAGCACTAGGCATGGATCGCCCCGAAAGTTTGATCGAATCCGCTCGGACGCACGCACTGTCCTGGACCTGGGATAAGTGTGTTGACGCTACCTTGACGGCCTATCGAAAAGCGTTGAGCTGACACAGCGGGGGCTCAACTCCGCAGTGTCCTGCGGTCCCGGATCCGCTGCGTCATCCTGCGCAGGCCCGGCCAGCAAAGCATGAGCAGAATGGCCAGTAGCGCAAACGCTGACATTGCGGCGCCGAGGGCCATCGCTTTGTTCGAGTAGACAAAACTGACCGAATGGCTGCCGGTCGGTATCCGAACACCCGAAAAACCATAGTCGGCATCGAGCAGCGTCGCAGTCTGGCCGTCTACGGTGACCGTCCAATCTGTTTGCATCCAGTCCGCGACGACAAGATAGCCATCAGATTCTGTCTGCACAGTGATATCAACATGGTCGCCGGAATCCTGGATAGTGGTGAGGACCGGGTCGGTTGCTTCGAGATCTCCGGGGGACCGGGAACCGATCGTGTCTGCGTCAAACGAGGGCAGCAATACGACGTCAGCAGGTAGCGACGGGTCGGTAAGCCGGTTGAGGCGGGCAACCGGATCGGGGATCACCTCTGCGGCATCGGCCCACCTAATCCGTGGCATCACAGTGGAACGTGTCCACACTGCTCCGTGATCGTCGGCAAAGACAAGGGCGAGCCCGTCGCTGGTTGAACCGGTGATGCGAGCGGCAACGGAGCCGTCG
>JBBSRY010000029.1:0-10186 GCA_038242595.1 Mycobacteriales bacterium | reverse complement strand
CATCCCGCACAAATCCGCGAAGCTGACCGTACTGAGCATCGCGCCGGCGCTGGCCGAGGCGATGCGACGGATCCATGACGGGGAATCGGTCAGCGCCCTCTTCGAGGCGCCGCATCCGGTGGCCGGTCAGGGTCTGTTCTAAGCCTCGATGGTGGATCCGGCAGGAAGGGCCTTCTCCTCATCCCACTTCTGCTTGGTCTGAACTGCCCAGAAGAGCGCGAACAGTGCGATCTGCGTCGCTTCGATCCAGAGCAGCCCAAGACGCCAATCGGCCAGCCACAGGACGAGGCCCTGGATCACCACCGACCAGAACATCAGAAAAGCGATCAGCCCATAGACGTTGCGCCACCGCAGCTGTGAGAGCAGCACTACCTGGGCGAACACCCCCAGCCACCGCCGCACCTCGGCCAGAACGGTCGCCGACCGCGGCGACGGGGGTGCGCCGGACACCGGCCCCTCGGCATTCAACAGCACCACACTCCACATAAAGACGAACAGGAGAACGGCTGCCACATAATGCGCGCCCTCTAGGAACGAGTCAAAGCCCAGGCCGAACCACATCCAAAACGCGGCAACAACCACCCCGGCGATCCCCAACCCCAGTCGATCACGATCATCCTTGGCGGCTCGGTTTTTCACCATGTCGTAGCCGATCGTCAGCAACACCAGGGCGGTCAGAATCAACAGCGCCAACACGTTGTTCTGCACATTCTGCCGAGTGTTCTCCGCGTTGCCCGGAACCGACCAGCATTGGGAGCCAGGCTCCCCTGCAAGTGTCGGCACCAGCGCGACGACCGGTGCCATCATGCCGGCCAGGTTCAGCAGCACGTCCTCGCCGCCGGACTGACCCTTCAAGGCGATCAAACAGACCCCGATTGCCATCAGCGAACCCACAAACACCGCCTGCGCCGGGGTGTAGTAGTAGTCGCTGATCGACGACTGGAAGCAATGCCGATCGGTGCTCAACCGTTCGATGAGTACCGAGAGCCCTATGAAGGCAACCAATCCGATGAGCGCCAACCGCAGGTATCGATAGCTCGTCAGCGCGTCGTCCCTGTCGACCAGCCTCATCGGTGTTGCCCCTCATCCGTCGACCCTCAGGTTTGCGGTGCTATCAAACCCTTTGCCAGCGCCCATTTGTACAGCTGCGCGGTGGCCTCTTCAGGCGTCAGCGGACCTGACTCCATCCGGAGTTCCTTCAGGAAAGCCCAGGCCTGTCCGACAATCGGTCCTGGCCCGACGCCGAGCAACTCCATGATCGCGTTACCGTCCAAATCCGGTCGGACCCGAGCCAGATCCTCCTGCGCCGCAATCTTGGCGATTCGCTCCTCGAGTTCGTCATAGGAGCGCTGCAACGCCAACTCCCGATGACGGTTGCGAGTGGTGCAGTCGGCCCGCACCAACAGGTGCAGGCGCTCTAGCAGCGGACCGGCGTCGGTGACATACCGACGGACCGCAGAGTCGGTCCAGATCCCCGAACCGTAGCCATGGAACCGCAGGTGCAGGAAGGTCAACGTGCGAACGTCCTCGGTCATTTGCTTGGAATACTTGAGGGCCCGCATCCGGTTCTTCACCAATTTGGCGCCCACCACCTCGTGATGATGGAAGCTGACACCGCCGCCGTTCTCGTAGCGTCTGGTCGGCGGTTTACCGATGTCATGGAGCAGGGCCGCCAATCGAAGCACCAGATCCGGCCCATTTTTCTCGAACGAGATGGCCCGCTCCAGCACCTGCAAGGAGTGCTCGTAAACATCCTTGTGCTGGTGGTGCTCATCGCGCTCCAGCCGCAGCGCCGGAAGTTCCGGCAGCATGACGTCGGCCAGTCCGGTATCGGTCAACAACCCGAGACCGAGTCGGGGGTTGCGACCGATCAACAACTTGTTGAGTTCGGCCTGGATTCGTTCCGCGGTGATTCGGCGCAGCTGCTCATGCATGGCCGTCATCGCGTCGATCACCCTGATCGCGGGCGTAAAGTTCAACTGCGAGGCCAACCGCGCTGCCCGCATCATCCGCAGCGGATCATCGCCGAAGGACTGCTCGGGTGTGCCCGGGGTATCAATGACGCCGGCTTCGAGTTGCGCACGACCGTCGAACAGATCGGTCAGAACGCCGCCCGGCAGCGAGACCGCCATCGCATTGATAGCAAAATCACGTCTGATCAGGTCGGCTTCCAAGGTGTCGCCGAAAGTCACCTCGGGGTTGCGGGATTGGCCGTCGTAGAGGTCGGAGCGAAAGGTGGTGATCTCGAGCCGCAAACCTTTTTTGGCCACACCGACGGTGCCGAAGGCGATCCCGGTGTCCCATGTCGTCTCGGCCCACCCGCTGACCACTTGCATGATCTGCTCCGGGTGGGCATCGGTGGTGAAGTCCAGATCGGTGCCTTCGCGGTCAAGGAGAGTGTCGCGTACCGACCCACCCACCAGATACAGCTGGTGACCGGCGGCCACGAATCGGTGACTCAACTCAACGGCCACCGGATTCGCGGCCAGAAAATCGTCCAGAATGACCACTGGCCCAGCCGGCGGCAGCGGTATGACATCGAAGTGGCGGTTCGTGGGCTGGTGCGGCATATCTGACACAGGTGGTGACTCTAGTTCCTCGAGGCCGGGGTAGCCGCCATGATTGCTGCATTCTAGGCGATTCATGCAGGTCACAGTGATTGTCAGTGGTCAGGTGCACACTGATCCCCATGACCGACTGGGGAGATTTCGCCGCAAGTGCACCGGAACTTGCGGCCGCTGTACGACAACGATTACAGGCCAATAAGCATCACGTGATGGCTACTCTTCGCACCGATGGATGGCCACGGGTGTCCGGTACCGAGGTCGAGGTATTCCACGACCTTTTACTGATTGGGTCCATGGTGGGCGCGGTCAAGGTTGCCGACCTGTTGCGCGACGGACGACTCTCGATTCACACCAACCCTGGGGACGAATCGATGGCAGGCGGCGACGCGAAGATCACCGGCCTGGCCGTGTTGATCCAGGACGAGTCCACTCGCCAACAGATCACCGAGGAGCTGAAATCACCGGAACCAGCAGTTTTCTTCCGAATAGGTATTCGCCAGATCGTGCACACCGGGATCGAGATCAACGCAGAGAATCCGAACAATTCGTCGATGGTGATCAAGATGTGGACGCCCACCGGCGGCCAGACGACCTGGACCCGGAGGGCAACCGACACCGAAGCGGTGCGTCTGTAACTGAGTGCCCGCCCCGCTGAAAGGTCTTCACTGCCGCAACCCCGGGGTCGGCCCACACTACGATCAGATGATGCCAACCCCCCGCCCGCCGATGCCCGGACGTCGTCCGCAGCGCGCGGACGAGACCTCGGCCGGGGGACTGGTGGTGCGAACACCCGACGGGGTGGCGTCCGCAGCGATCATCGGTCGGCTCGACCGTCGGGGGCGATTACGCTGGTCACTGCCCAAAGGGCATCTGGAAGAGGGCGAAACGACCGAGCAGGCAGCCGTGCGTGAGGTCGAGGAAGAAACAGGCATTTCCGGCCGGATTACCGCCCGGCTCGGCAGTGTCGAGTACTCATTCGCGGCGTCCGGACGGCGAATCCACAAGTGCGTCCATCACTTCCTGATGGAAATGGTGTCCGGTGAGCTTTCCGACGCCGATGTAGAAGTCTCAGAAGTCGCCTGGGTACCGCTGGTCGATCTTCCGGAGCGTCTTGCCTACGCGGGTGAGCGCCGTCTCGTTGCCAGAGCTGCAGAAATCCTCGCGGAGAGCGCGTGAAAGTTCGACAGATGTCAGCACCAAGAAAAGCCTCACCACCCAGGCAGTCGATCCCCGGCCGATTTCGTCGTGGGTCGATTCGAGTCGTTGCCGCATCAATCGCACTGGCCCTGTCGATGGGCGGATCGCTCGGCGCTGCAGCCACCGCTGCTGCCGCTCCGGCTGGCCTGGTCCCATCGGCAGCCCCCGTCAAGGCAGTTGGACCCGCCGATGGTGACATCGCCCGCTCCACGCAGTTTCTCGCGAGTTCACCGGCTCCGCAGACTCTTTCACCGGTAGCCAGTGCGCCGCGGGGGCCATTCGCCGGAACACTGAGTTTCACCATTGACTCGATGTCACCCACGGTGGTCTCAAGTTCCGCTGGAGCAACCCTGTCCATCACCGGCACCGTCACCAACACCTCAACGCTCAACTTGGAATCGTTGGTATCCCGGGTGCAGCGCGGGCCGGCATTGATCGATGCGGCAGCGTTGAATACCGAACTCGCCACCCCCAGCGAGCCGATCGAGAGCTGGTCGGACTTTACCGAGATGCTGCCCGCCCTCGCCGCCGGCGGTAGTGCGCCATTTTCGATCATCGCGCCGCTCTATGGCGTCGTCAAGGACACCCTGGCCATCACCGGCCCCGGTGTCTACCCGATCATGATCAACGTCAATGGCGAGGCGACCGGCCTGTCCGACGGGGGAGCCAGAGTCGGTGAACTGCATCTACTGCTCCCAGTGACGTCGGTGCCGGCAGCAGTCGCCGCCGCGAACCCGACCACATCGCCGACCCCGGTTCCGAATCAGGTCAATTTCGTGTTGCCGTTGGTCGACCGCCCACACCGGGACGCAACCGGCGCCTTCGTAGACGACGAACTGGCAACCGCGATCGCCGACGGCGGTCGCCTGTCCAAGGTGTTGGACCAGGTCCAGGAGTACTCGCTGCCCACCGGCGCGATCACACTTGCCGTTGACCCGGAGTTGCTGGAAGAGCTCGCCCTGATGTCGAGTGGCTACTTCATCGGCCCGGTGCAGTTCGACATCGCAGCCAGAGCAGCGTTTCTGGATCCGGAGAACTTCGGCCCGGAGCCTGAAGTGGTCTCAACCAGCCCCCCGAGCGCCGACTCGACTGCACCCCCGACGCAAACATCCGACCCACAAACGTCAACAACGCCGGTCCCGACAACCCACACTTCGGCCTCGTCATCCGGTACCTCCACCGGCAGCACCACCGATGGATCCAGGTCAGGCCCACCCACGACGGTGGGGTCGGCGACCGGAGAAGTAAACGGCGCCGAATCAAGCAGCCCCGCGGCAGCCAGCACTACCACTGCCACTGCGACCGCGTCTGCGTCAGCCACTGCCACTGCGACCGCGTCTGCGTCAGCCACTGCGTCTGCCTCTGCGTCTGCGACTGCCACTGCGACCGCGGGCAGTAGTGAATCGGCTGCCTCCACCCAGGCAACTGGCACCGAAGCGGCGGTTGCCACCGGCGCCACGACCACCGACACCACCACCACGGCTACCTCTGATGCCTCGGCCAGCGGCGCCACCACAGAACCGATAGCTACACCCACCACCGCGACCACACCCATCCCGGTCCCGGCCGACCCCACCACCGCCGTCGCCGGCACCGGTACCGCAGCGGCGAGTGCGTTTCTGGACCGACTTCGCGAACTGGCCGAAAAATTTCCGGTGCTGGTTCTGCCGTACACCGATCCGGACTCGGTGGCGCTGGCCAGAGCGGGATTACCGTCGTTCTTTTCCGAGGTGGTGGCGCGCGGTCGTCTCCTGGCCCGGCAACTGCTCGGCGAGAAAGCGCAGCTCATCACCAATATCGGCTGGCCGATCAATGGTGTACTCGATGCCGCCACATTGGCCGCTTACCAGGCAAATGGCTTCAGTTCGATGTTGTTGGAACCTGCCGCACTGGGCTTGCGACCGGATTCGGCACCCGTGACCGCTATCTTGCAGACCCCGGCCGGACCCATCTCCGCTGCCATCGCTGACGCCGGGATCAGTACCGGTATCAACGCCTTGATGGGCTCTGGTCCCGGCGAGTCGACCGGGTCGGTCACGGCACTGAACCTGTCCGTTTCACAGCTGGTGCTGCAGGCACAGATTGGCGTCGGTTCGTCCACGATCTTCGCCCCCACCAGGGATTATCTGCCTGCCGGAACCGAGTACCAGACCGTACTGAGTCTGTTCGATACGCTGTACCGCGACTCGGTGATCAGCGGCATTACCCTCGCCGATGCCACGAAGCTTCCCGGCGAAGCAGCCGACCTGGAATATCCGGCGGAAGCAATCGGATCCGAATTGTCGACTGCCGTCTTCGCCCAAATGGAAGCGTCCAGGTCGGAGTTCGCCGATCTGGAAGCGGCCTTCGCCAGCGCTCCGGTCAGCGACACCGAAGTCGTCGCCGGCCCGTCGGCCCCCCAAGATCTTTTTCAACCGCTGCTGGACGGGTTGTATCGGCAGGCAGCCGGTGGCTTACGAGACCGCCCGGAGTTATCCGCGGCGCTGATATCGCCACTGCACGACGTGGTCACCGCGGTGCAGGCCAAAGTTTTCATCATCAAGCCAATCGGCTCGATCCTGTTGACCTCCAGTGATGTGCCGATACCGGTGTCGATTCGCAACGAGCTTCCGTTCCCGGTGCAGGTTCGGGTCCGGATCAATGCGCTCGACGCCCGGCAGGCCGGCATGACCCTTGAACCGGAGCAGGTGCATGTGGTCCCGGCCAGCAACGGCGCCGGGCTTCAGGTGCAGATCCCGCTGAAGATCACCAGGTCCGGAAAATCCGAGGTACGAGCCTCTCTGGTCGGACCCACCGGTCAAGCCTGGGGCGACACGGTCGCATTTCAGCTGACCTCCACGGCATTCGGCACCTTCACCCTTTGGATGATTGCCGGCGCCGGAGCCGTCCTGCTGTTATCACTGGCCTGGAGATTGCGACGACGGTGGCGGGATCGGCATGATCGCGCAGCCCAACAGAGCCGGGACGCGGCGTTGACCAGCGCGCCGGCCTCCGGAACGAAGACCATCGCAGACCCGCCCGGGCCGACCACGGAGGAGGACGAGTCGTGACCCGGCCATCCCCCCCCGGCGAAGCTCCGGACCGGCGACCCGGCCGGCATGCCGACGATACGCCGACCATCATCATGGCGCCGATTCCGCCGAACTTCGGCGCCACCTTCACGATGGATGGCGCCGCCCCTTCCGAATACCTGGAAATCGCCACCGCCGAGACTCAGTTCATCCCGCGCATCACAGCGCCGACCAAAGAGGACCCACCGGAGCGGGTCGGGCGGCAAACAATTGCCCCCGGCCCCAACGGCACCCCTCAACCCGGTGCCCCACAGCAGAGCGAACAACTGCAGACCGGTCACCCACCGAATCAGCCCAGCTCCCCGTTGACCCCACCCGGTTCGGCCGCACCGGCCAAACCCGTGGGTGTGGTTCGGGCGGGCTCGCTGATGGCGGTGGCCGCTGTCGCCAGCCGGCTCACCGGCTTTGTGGTCAAGATCGTGATCGCCGCCGCCGTTGGCTTCGGCGTCATCAACGACTCCTACTCGCTGGCCAACACGCTGCCCAATATTGTTTTCGAACTGCTCATCGGCGGTGTTCTGACCTCGGTCGCAATTCCGCTGCTGACCAGAGCCCAACGCACCGACCCGGATGGCGGACAGGCCTACACCCAGCGCTTGATGACGCTGGCCCTGGCCGGACTGCTTACTGCGACCGTCCTGGCCGTCGCCGCCGCACCGCTGCTCACCAGGCTCTATCTCTCCGATGGCGCCGGCGCCGATCCCGAACTCGCGACCAATCTGGCCTATCTGCTGCTACCGCAGATCTTCTTCTACGGAATGGCGGCCCTGTTCGGTGCGATCCTCAACACCAAGGAAAAATTTGGTGCGCCGGCCTGGGCGCCGGTGGTCAACAATCTGCTGGTCATTGCCGTTGGCGTCGCCATCATGGTGCTGCCGGGCGGGGTCAACGCGAACGGTGGGTCGGAACTGAGCCCCACCCAGTTCCTGGTGCTCGGCGCCGGCACCACCCTTGGCATCGTGCTCCAGGCGGCCATCCTGCTGCCGTCGCTGCGTAAATCCGGTTTCCGATTCAAGTTCCGCTTCGGCTGGGACAAGCGGATGAGCGAGGCCGGGGTGCTGGCCGGCTGGGCCATTACCTACGTGCTGGTGTCCCAGATCGGGTACATCGTGCTGACCAATCTGCTCAGCGACAACAAAGGCGGCCTGTCCAGTTTCGCGACGGCATCGCTGCTGTTCCAGATGCCTTATGGAATCCTCGGCGTCTCCATCCTCACCGCGGTGATGCCCCGGATGAGCCGGCACGCAGCGGCCGGTGAGATGGATGCCGTCAAGGAAGATGTGTCCCTGGCGCACCGCCTGTCGACGGTGACCCTGCTGCCGGTCACCGCGGTATTCCTGGCCGTTGGATCGGCCATCGGCGCCGTGACCTTCGGAATGAAGGTCGATAATTTCCAGGATGCCCTCCTGATCGGCATCACCTGCGGGGCCTTGGCACTTGGCCTGCTTCCGCTGGCCATGTCCCTGATCCAGATGCGCGTCTTCTACGCGATGAAAGATGGCCGGACGCCGGTCATCATCAACGCGATCATGGTTGCGGTGCGGATTCCGCTGTTATTTGCGGCCAGCACCCTGGACGGCAACGCGTTACTCCCCGGTCTTGCCCTCGCGACCGCTGCCTCGTACCTGGTGGGGGCCGTTGTGGGGGAGTTCTGGCTCCGAGCCAGATTCGGTCCGATGGGCACCTCCCGCGTACTGGTCACCATCGGCAAGATGTTCTTCGCTTCGGTGATCGGCGGCGGCGCGGCGTGGCTGCTGGTCTCGGTGATCTGGGACGGATCGCCGACGAACTATCTGGAGGCGATCCTGCAGTTGGCGGTCGGTGGGGTGGTGGGTTTACTGATCACCGCGGTGGTCGCGCTGGTGGTCCGAACCCAAGAATTCGCTCCGGTGGCGGCAAAACTTCTGCCGCTGATCGGTCGGGGCGCCCGGATGGCCCCCGACCCCGGTAGCGAGTCGCTGTCTGCATCTACACCCGAGATGGCCGCCAGCCCGGCGGGCCCGGCCGCCCGCGCGGACTCGCTGCTGTCAGCGCCAGTGCACCAGCACCAGGGGTCACCGCAACGCAGTGCACCACCGCCAGACCAGCAGCCGGTCCCACCGTCACATCAGCAACGACTTCCGATCAGAGAGCAGGTGACCAACACAGTGAGTGGCGACGGTTCGACCACGGGAGCGCAGGATCCCTCCCTGGATTCGCCAACGCTGGCGGTCACCCCCGTGCAGGCAGCATCACCGGCCCCAACGTCTACCCCGGCAACTCCGGCGGCAGGTCGGCCAACCGCGTCACCTCGTCACGGCGCCCCGGTCGGTGACGGAGCTACCGCGCTGACCCCCGGTTCGATGGTTGGTGGTCGGTACCGCTTGGTCAACCTGATTGCGGTCGATGCTTCCGGTCATCGGTTCTGGCGGGCCAAGGACACAGTGCTGCCCCGCGATATGGCGATCACCCTGCTGCCAGAAGGCCCCAATACCAGTGCCACGGTGGCACGCACGCTGCGCGCCGGTCGGCTGCACCACATCGGACTTCCTCAAACTCTCGACCTGGGAACCGAACGCGGTCAGTCCTACGTGGTCGGACAGTGGGTGGACGGTGCGACCCTCACCGATTTGTTGGCCGGCGGGCCGCTGGAAGGTGAGGTTGCGAGTTCCATCACCGCAAAAATTGCCGACGCCGTTGCCGAGGCACACCGCAACGGCATCTCTCTCGGCGCCATCCATCCGTCACTGGTGCGGGTCAACTTCGACGGTCAGGTGCGACTCAGTCACGTGATCGCTCACGCCGGCGCAACCCCGGACCAGGACATCCGCGCCATCGGCGGCCTGCTGTACCTGATGTTGACCGGTACCTGGCCGCTGCCGCAGGCCGGTATGTCGCCGCCTCTGCCGCCGGCGCCGACCAGCGGTGGACGCGAAGTCCCGGCCTCCGACGTTCGTCAAGAGGCGCCGGCCGCGCTCGCCGCCCTGGCCGAGCGCACCCTGCACCCAGAAGGTCAGCACGGCGTTCGTTCACCGGGTGCCATCGCAGCGTTGTTGCACGGCAGCATCCCTACCGACCAGGCGGTTGCCGCCGAGCAGCAAATCCAGACCCAGGCCACCTCGGCCGCAGACCTGGCAGAGCACAAGCTGCGCAAGGAGCGCCGGATCAAACTCTCGGTGGCCGCTTTGATGCTGTTGGCATTGACCGTGCTGCTGGCCATCGTGGTGAGTAGCGTTGTCAAACAGGCTGTGGCCAGCGTGGAGGATCCGATTCCGCTGGACTCACCGATCAGTGAGGCGCAGAGCAACACCGCAATCCCGACCACTGCGGGCGAACCGACCGACGCCGCCGCCGCAACCGCTAGCGCCACAT
>JBBSRY010000028.1:0-10446 GCA_038242595.1 Mycobacteriales bacterium | reverse complement strand
TTCGGTCAAACACAATGACCCGGTGATCATGGTCCGGGCCTACGAGCTGTTGGCCGCCCAGTGCGACTACCCCCTGCATCTGGGCGTCACCGAGGCCGGTCCGGCCTTCCAGGGCACCATCAAATCGGCGGTGGCCTTCGGGGCGCTGCTCAGCCGCGGTATCGGCGACACCATCCGAGTTTCGTTGTCCGCGCCGCCGGTGGAAGAGGTCAAGGTGGGGTTGCAGATCCTGGAGTCGCTGAATCTGCGGGAACGCGGTCTGGAGATCGTGTCCTGTCCATCCTGTGGTCGCGCGCAGGTTGACGTGTACAAACTTGCCGAGGAGGTCACAGCCGGCCTCGAGGGGCTGGATGTGCCGTTGCGGGTGGCTGTCATGGGATGTGTGGTGAACGGACCTGGTGAGGCGCGCGAGGCGGACCTGGGGGTTGCATCCGGGAATGGCAAAGGGCAGATCTTTGTCAAGGGCGAAGTGATCAAAACCGTTCCCGAACACAACATCGTCGAAACTTTGATCGAGGAGGCCATGAAGTTGGCCGAGCAGATGAAGTTGGACGGTGTGGTTTCCGGTGAACCTTCGGTGAGTTTGGTCTGACGTGAGACGAGGTCGGGCATGTTGACCGCCCTCGCCGCGCGGGTTCTGGGCCCGGCCAATGCCGAAGAGGTGGCCCGCGTTCTGCACGATGATCCATTCGCCAGCTGTATTCCTGGCTCCAGGTTCAGTCCGTCGATGTCGCCGGAGTCAATGGGCGGCGAATTTTGGGGGGTCGGCGGTGGTCGATCCGGTCTCGCCTTTGTCGGCCCCAACCTGATCCCGGTCGCCGGCGATCTTCGCGCGTTGCGGGCCATCGCGGCGATGGCGCTGCGGCGTGGCCGGCGGTACGCCTCAGTGATGGGTCGTAGTGAATTGGTCCTCCCGCTGTGGGAGATGTTGGAGCCCAAATGGGGACCGGCCAGAGCGATCCGCCGGGACCAGCCCCTTTTGACCTGCGTGGGCGCTCCGGAAATCGCACCGGATCCGTTGGTCAAGGTCGCGCACCCGGAAGACATCGACATCTACTACCCGGCCGCGGTGGCGATGTTCACCTCCGAGATCGGCTCTGATCCCAGGGTCGGTGACGGTGGCCGCTCCTATCGCGCCCGGTTGGCCGAATTGATGGCAGCCGGACGGTGTTTCGTCCGTATCGAGAGTGGTCAAGTGATCTTCAAAGCTGAAATCGGCGCACTCTCGCCGACGGCCGCGTTGATCCAAGGCGTCTGGGTGAACGAAAACTTCCGCGGCCGCGGGTTGGGGGCAGCCGGCATGGCCAGCGTCGTTCAGGCCATCCGCGAGGGCCTGGGACGAACGCCCTGCCTCTATGTCAATGACTTCAATACAGTGGCCCGACGGACCTACGCCAGGGTCGGCTTCGACCAAATTGCCTCCTTCACCTCTGTTCTGTTCTGAGCGCCGAGGTCGACCCCACCGGGTGAGTTGCGGAGCCGGATAGCCGCGCTGCCGGTGATTCCTACCGGGAACCGCCGCTGCGGCCGGAGATACTGGGGGAGTGAGACCCAGGAAAGTCCAACTTTTGACACCTCTGCTGCTGGTGCTTGCCATGATGGCAGCGGCCTGCACCGCCCCACCGACCGCAGACGCACCGGACCCGGCAACGGTCATCGCGGCCTACGCTGCCGCTTGGCAGCGGGGCGATTCGGTAGCCGCCAGCGTCGTGACCACCGAGCCTGCAGTCGCAGCGCAGGCCCTGGATCGCGTCGCCACCGACTTACAAGCCGATGAACTGACGGTAACGCCGGGCACCGTAGATAACTCCCAGCTCACCTCAACCGGCACGGTGACGATGCCGGTTGACGTCAGCTGGGAGTTGGAGGACGCCGGCACCTGGACCTATCAGGTCCAATGGACCTGGTCGCTGCGTAACGGGGAGTGGAAACTCAACTGGCTGCCGGCTAATATCCATCCGGATCTCGGTCCTCAGCAGGGCCTCGTGGTAAGGGTCACCAAGGCAACTGATGGTTCGCTGGTGGACCGGGACGACAATCAGGTGATCAGTCCTATTCGGGTTTACAGTGTGGTTGCCTTTCGGGACAAGATCACCGATATCCCCGGTACCGCAGCAAATCTGGCTAAAATCCTGACACCGATCGAACCCTCGTTGAAGGAAGCCGAGATCAGTGCGCAGATCACGGCTGCCGAGCCCAATGTTGGATACACGGTGATCAATCTTCGCGACGATGCCTACCAGCGGGTGGCCGACCAGTTGGCCGCCATCGCGGGGGTGAGTACACCGTCGGAGATCCGAAACCTGCCGGTCACCAAAGATTTCGCCAAGTCCGTGCTGGGGCAGGTGACGCCGGTGGCAGATGAATTGATCAAAGGCACCAAAGGCTGGCGCATCGTCACGCTGGACAGCACCGGGGCCGAACTGGCGATCCTGGCCGAACAACCGGCCGTGCCGGGTCAGAAAGTCACCCTCACCCTGGACACCAAGATTCAACGCGCTGCCGAAGCGGCGCTGGCAAAAATCACCGAGCCGGCAACGATTGTGGCCATTGAGCCATCCACCGGTGAGATTTTGACGGTGGCCCAGAACACTCCGGCCAACGCGCTGGGCACCATTGCCATGAGCGGACAGTATCCACCTGGCTCGATCTTCAAGATCATCACCGCCACTGCCGGCATCGATGGGGCCGGGCTGAGGCTGAAGAGTCAGGTGGCGTGTCCAGGCCGTTGGGTCATTGATTCTCGTCCGATCACCAATTCGCATGAATTCGATCTCGGCACGGTCGACTTCACGACCGCGTTCGCCAAATCCTGTAACACCACCTTTGCCCAGGTGGCCAGCAGCCTGCCGGCCGATGCGCTCAATGGCGCGGCCAAGGAGTACGGCGTCGGACTGGACTTCGATATCAAGGGTGTGATCAGCCTGACCGGGCAGTCACCGGTTGCCGAGACGGTGGTGCAGGCGGCCGAGGACGGGTTCGGCCAGGGTGTGACCCTGGTAACTCCGTTCTCCGCGGCATTGATGGCGGCGACAGTGGCAAATGGGTCGATGCCGACACCGGTCCTGTTGCGCGACAACACCACCACGATCAACGAGCCGGTGCCGCCGAGGTCCGAGGCGGCAAAATCTTCCCTTCCGGTGATGATGCGGGCGGTGACCGCCATCGGAACAGGTACCCAGCTGCAGGAGTTCGGTGAGATCTTCCTCAAGACCGGTACCGCCGAATACACCAATGAAGAAGGCGAGATCCGCGCCCATGCCTGGACCATCGGGTACGTCGGTGATCTGGCCTTCGCCGCGTTGATCGTCGGTGGCGACGATTCCATCTATACCAACTACCTGGTCTACGACTTCCTGGTCGGCGCTGTCGGCGTCTGAGGCCTCCTGCCAGGGATACTCGGGCCCTGGCTCAGTGGCCGACGATGAGCAGGCGGCGAAGTAGGGTTGAGAGATGGTTCGCGCTCTGATCAGTCCTGCCCAGTCCACCCCGCCACGAAGTGTTCCCGCCGCTATCCCTCGTCCGGAGTATGTGGGCAAGAAGGGTCCTCGTGCGGGCACCGGCAACTACGTACAGACAGCCGAGACCATCGAGAAGATGCGGATCGCCAGCAAAATTGCTGCCGGCGCGCTCGCCGCGGCAGGTCGGGCGGTGGCCCCCGGGGTGACGACAGACGAATTGGACCGGATCTGTCACGAGTTCCTGCTGGATCACCACGCCTACCCGTCCACCCTGGGGTACCGCGGCTTCAGCAAGTCCTGCTGCACCTCACTCAATGAGGTGATATGCCATGGCATCCCGGATATGACCCTCATCCAGGATGGCGACATCGTGAATATCGATGTCACCGCATTCATCAATGGCGTGCACGGCGATACCAATGCGACATTCCTCGCCGGCACCGTTTCCGAGCAGAACCGACTGCTGGTGCAGCGCACCGAGGAATCACTCACCAGGGCCATCAAAGCGGTGAAACCCGGCCGTCAGCTCAATGTCATCGGGCGGGTCATCGAGAACTACGCGCAACGATTCGGATATGGGGTGGTCAAGGATTACACCGGTCATGGCATCGCCGAAACATTTCACTCCGGATTGGTCATCCTGCATTACGACGAACCCAGTGTGACCACCGTGTTGGAACCGGGAATGACATTCACCATCGAGCCAATGATCACCCTCGGCGGGATTACCTGGGACCTCTGGGACGACGGCTGGACGGTCACCACCAAGGACAAATCATGGACGGCTCAGTTCGAGCACACCCTGGTGGTTACCGACATCGGCGCGGAAATCCTCACCGTGGCGTAACCGTCTGGCACAGGACTCAGCGGCTGCCGGGGTTCTCATCCCGTTGAACCTTGCGCCTGGCCAATGCATCGACGATCTTGTGTACCAGTCTCATCACAGCGCCCATGATGGGCCTCCATTCTTAGGGGGTATCGAGAAATACCGATCAAGCCGGGTTGAGGGGCAGCGCCAACAGCGCGTTCTCCACCAACTCCGTGAGAGCCGGATGGATCCAATATTGTCCGCGGGCCAGATCCCGGGCGCTCTGGCCGAATGACATGGCCTGGATCAACGGTTGGATGACCACCGCAGCCTCCGGGCCGATGATATGGGCGCCCACCAGCAGCCCGGTATCGGGATCGGCCAGGAGTTTGAGGAAACCGGTGGTGTCCTCGCGCGCCCAGCCGGCCGCGATTCCGCCGTACTCCTGAGTGGCCACCACGTAGTTCACCCTCTTTTTCTTGGCCTGCGCTTCGGTCAGACCCACTGAGGCAATCTGCGGATGAGTAAAAACGGCCGCCGGCACAAAGCGATGATCAGCGGCCACCATTTTGTCGGGAAACTCGAGGTTGTGCTGCACCACCCGCGATTCATGATTGGCAACATGTTTGAGGGCGTAGTCGGAGCTGATATCGCCCAGGGCAAACACACCCTCGACTCCGGTTCGCTGAAACTCGTCCACCACAATGCGTCCATCTGGATGTAGTTCGTAGCCGGCGGCAGCTGCGCCGAGAACATCGGTATTGGGGGTCCGCCCGGCTGCTACCAGCAGCACCTCGGCCTCGACACTGTGCGGCCCGGCGTGGTTGTCCATTTCGACGCTGACCCCGGTGTCCGTCCGGGTGACCCCGACGATCTTGCGGCTGGTCAAAAGGTCGTAGCGCTGGTCGGTCAGCATGGTGAAACGTTCGGAGACATCCCGGTCGTGATGGGTGAGCAAGAACTCACCGCGGGTGATCTGGGTGACCTTCGTGCCGAAAGAGGCGAACACATGGGCGAACTCGGCTGCAATATAGCCACCGCCGATGATGATGATGCTGGCCGGGAGTTCATCGATGCGCATGATCGAGTCCGAGGTGTGGAACGGGACCGGGTTATCGCCCAGCAAACCATGGATCGGCGGAACAACAGGTCGACCGCCGGCAGCGATGACGATGCGGTCGCCGGTGATCTCCTGGAGAACACCGCTGGAGTCGGTGATGCTCAATGCCTTGGGGCCGGTGAACCGCCCGGTGCCGGCGAAGACCGTGGTGTTGGGGGTGCGCGGTCCCGTGCGGTACTCACGCCCGCCGGCCTCAATGGAATCGATTCGGCCGAAGATTCGATCCCGAAGCCGGGACCAATGGACCTTGTCCACCTGAGCGTCAACACCCAGCGGGCCGACGGCTTCAGCGCCGTAGGCCAAATCCGCCGGATAGACATACATCTTGGTCGGAATACACCCCGCGTTCAGGCAGGTCCCGCCAAATTCCCCCTTCTCCACCACGGCGATACTCCAGCCGTCGAACTGTGGGCCGATCACCGAGTTGCCGGATCCGGTACCGATAACAATCAAGTCGAAATGGCGCATTCGTCCAGCGTAGTGATTGCAGGATCGTCAGACTGCCTGGTGGCTGCTCGACACCGGGTCGGCCCAATTCCTAATACGAGTACTCCGGCACGATGATGGCTCGAGCGAGGGTATGAAACGCCAGGTTGAATGCCACCGCCGCAGCTGAGGCAGCGCGATCAACGCCGAGGTTGGACACATCGACGGCATGCACGACAAAAAAGTATCGGTGTGGGAAATCACCTGGTGGGGGAGCCGCTCCGGCGTAGTCAGAGGTGCCGTTGTCATTACGGATGTGAAACGCACCAGCCGGCAGACCGGATTCACCGGCGCCGGAATCGCGGGGGAGGTGAGTCGTTTCCGGCGGTAGGTCGACCAGCGTCCAATGCCAGAACCCGGACGGCGTAGGCGCATCTGGGTCAAAACAACTGACGACAAAGGACTTTGTCTGGTCGGGGAAGCCACTCCAGGCGAGCTCCGGCGACTGATTCCCACCGTGCAGTCCGGCGCTGAAATGGATGAACCCCTTGTCCAGCCGTTGGCCGTCAGCGATATCGGGGCTGGTCAGTGCGAAGGTCGGGACCTCGGGGAGTTTGCGGTACGGATCCTGCGGTACCGGGCGGTCCAAGCTCATCTTTTTAGCTCCTCTTCGGGGTGCGATCATCGCCAATGGATCGCCGTTGGCTCGTTGATGTTCCGATTCTGACCGTACCCGCGCCGCTGCTCGCCGCTCGGCGGCGGGTCAGAACTCAGATCCCGGTCCCGGCAGCCGCGCCTGCGTCGCCAGAGGCAGTGCCACTCAGGGTGAACCCAGCGTCAGTAACGGCGTAACTGGATTAAATCGCAGTGTCAGGTCAGCACGGTGAGCAGTAGTGGTTCGGTGCGTTCAATGGTCAGCCCGGTCCGGCGGGCCACTGTGAGCACCGCCCCGACATCTGTCATCTCGGCGCGCGAGGTGGCCAGCACCCTGGCCAGGGTTCCCTTCGTGGCCTTGTTGAAATGCGACACGATTGTTCGTTGTCCGGTGGCATTTTCGGTCATTACCTGGACACGTACGGCGCCGGGAATCGCCGCAAACGCAGCGTAGGAGCCAGATCGCAGATCAATCACCAGATCATCCAGTGCGGTGGTGACGGCGGTCAGCGATGGCCTCCACAATGAGGCAATGGTGGCGAGTCCGGGAATTTTTGAGCCGGCAGAAAGTCGATAACCGGGTATCGAATCCATCGCGCCGACGATGCCGAACAGCGCCGAGGTGATGAACAGTCGGCCGGCCGCCCTTGACCTCTCGATACGGGTCATGGTGTGCGCAGCCAGATTGTCGAATAACACACCGGTATAGCGATCCATTGCCGGTACGGTGCCGGCCGAGCGCAACACCCGGTTGGCAGCGATCTCGTCGTCCTTGCTCGCAGCGACGCCCAGTGCTTTGCGAGCGGCCGGCAGATCGCCGGCGAGTTCATGCAGGGCGCTGAGCAATATCTCCCGCACCGGGTTGAGACCGGGAAAGGAGAGCGAGTCCACAGCCAGCGCCGGGCCGTGACCGCCGGGCAGTTTGGTTTCCGAGGGCGGCAGCAGGATCAGCACGACGGGTCAGCCTACCGACAGCTGATGAAGCCGACGAAATCTGCAGCTCCACGCAGACGCGGTGCAAAATCCGCTCGTCCAGGCAGGAACGTCTCAGTAGGCTGATCCGGGTGACCTATTCCACCCGTTCGCTGACCCTTGAGGATGCAGCGAGAATCGTCGAAATCAAGTCTGCTGCTGAAGTTCTCGAGCCCTGCGATGAGACCTACAGCGTCCAGGACGTCATCGAGGAATTGACCGCGGACGGCGTCAATCTCCCGGCCGGCAGCATCGCCCTGATGGACACGGGCGCCGTCATGGACATGGGGATAGAGGACGCCGGAAAAGTGGTGGCCTACGGAACTTTGATGTGCAGCCCGGTGGGACAGAAGTGGCGGGCTTATCTGACGGGCGATGTCGACCCCGCGTATCGTTGCCGGGGATTGGGCACCCAAGTTTTGCAGGCATTGGTCGAGCAGGCCATCAAGCTTCGCGATCAGGTTGATCCGGCGCTGCCCATCGAACTGAAGATGTGGGTCACCGACGCCAGGGTCAGTGAGGCCGCTTTGGCGGCTTCGATGGGTTTTGCGCCGACGCGCTGGTTCTTCCGGATGGGCCGAGAACTTTCCGAACCCGTCGCTACCGCGCCGGAACCTGAAGGCATCACTATTCGCCGGTACCGCGAAACCGATTCCGAGCAGGTACGGCTGGCGTCCAACGATTCCTTCACCGATCACTGGGGTTCGCTACCGATGGACCCGCAGCGTTGGCAGAGCCTGGTGACCGGGGTCCGGGCGTTCCTGCCGGAACTGTCCTTCGTGGCTGAAACTGTGGGGCCCGCGCCCGTGATCGTCGGGTTTTCGATGAATGAGGAGTACGAAGCCGAGACCCAGGCGCATGGGTACGCCACCGGCTGGGTCAACCGGTTGGGGGTAACAAGGGCCGTCCGCGGCGCCGGTATCGCCACCGCTCTTCTGCTCAGTTCGCTGCACGCCTTCAAGGACGCCGGGTATCAGGATTCCGCGCTCATGGTGGACGGGGATTCTCCGACCGGCGCCGGCCGGATCTATCAGAAGGTCGGGTATCGAACCATCGATCGGACCACCACATACCTGGCAGAGTTGCCGCCGAACCCGTGATGCCGTTCGGATCAACCCGGCTGGCGCATTAGGCTGACTTCGCAGTTGCACTGGATTATCAACCCAGCAGCCCACGGTTTATCAGCACAGCAGACCCATCCAAGGGAGCCCTACCGGTGATTACCCGCTTGTCCACGCTGTTTCTGCGAACCTTGCGCGAGGATCCCTCCGATGCCGAGGTTCCCAGTCACCGCCTGCTGGTTCGGGCCGGCTATGTGCGACGCGCGGCACCGGGGATCTACACCTGGCTGCCACTGGGGCTTAAGGTACTGCGCAATATCGAGAACATCGTTCGTGACGAGATGGACGACGCAGGGTTCCAGGAGGTGCTGTTTCCGGCCCTGCTGCCCCGGGAGCCCTACCAGAGCACCGGCCGCTGGACCGAGTACGGCGACAATCTGTTCCGCCTCAAGGATCGCAAGGGGAACGACTATCTCCTGGGCCCGACCCACGAGGAGATGTTCACCCTGCTCGGTAAGGACATCCTGTCCTCGTACAAGCAGCTACCACTCTCGCTCTACCAAATTCAGACCAAGTATCGAGACGAAGCGCGTCCACGCGCGGGTGTACTGCGCGGTCGCGAGTTCGTGATGAAGGATTCGTACTCCTTCGACGTTACGGATGAGGGTCTGAGCCAGTCCTATCAACGTCATCGTGATGCCTACATCCGTACTTTCGATCGACTGGGATTTAAGTACGTCATCGTCTCGGCGATGTCCGGAGCGATGGGCGGTAGCGCCTCCGAGGAGTTCCTGGCCGAATCCGAGGTCGGCGAGGATACCTTCGTACGCAGCACCAGCGGCGATTACGCGGCGAATGTTGAAGCGGTGGTGATGCCGACACCGCCTTCGATCCCGTACCAGAATCTGCCGGCAGCCCATATCGAGAACACTCCTGATACTCCGACCATCGCCACCCTTGTCGATCACCTCAACGAGGCATTTGCGCGAGCGGATCGTCCCTGGGAGGCCAGGGACACGCTGAAGAATGTCATCGTGATGCTCAAGCATCCGGATGGGTCCAGAGAGCCGCTGGCCGTCGGCGTCCCGGGGGACCGCGAGATCGACGCCAAACGACTGGAAGCGCAGGTCTCACCGGCCGAGGTGGAACCTTTTACCGAGGACGACTTCAAGGCCAATACCGCATTGGTCAAGGGTTATATCGGCCCCGGCGCCCTGGGCGAGGGCGGCTCCACCAAAATCCGCTATCTGCTCGATCCCGCTATCGTTCCCGGCACCGCCTGGGTGACCGGCGCCAACGAACCGGGACGGCATGTCATCGGGCTGGTGATGGAGCGCGATTTCACCGCTGACGGGATCATCCAGGCTGCCGAGATTCGTGACGGCGACCCGAGTCCGGGACCGAGCGGCGGCACTCTGGAAACGGCCCGCGGTATCGAGATGGGACACATCTTCCAACTGGGCCGCAAATATGCGCAGGCTCTGGGACTGCAGGTGCTGGATGAGAACGGCAAACTGCAAACCGTGACCATGGGGTCCTACGGCATCGGTGTCTCCCGCGCGGTGGCGGCAGTCGCCGAAGCCAATCACGATGCCAAGGGTCTGATCTGGCCACGAGAGATCGCCCCGGCCGATGTGCACATCGTGGTTGCCGGTAAGACGCCAGATCTCTTCACCGCGGCCGACGAGTTCGCCCACGAACTGGACCGGGCCGGTGTTCGGGTAATTCTGGATGATCGGAAGGCTTCGCCAGGGGTGAAGTTCGCCGATGCCGAACTGATCGGGGTTCCGACCATTGTGGTGGTCGGGCGCGGGCTGGCCGATGGGGTGGTGGAGCTCAAAGATCGCGCTACCGGCGAGCGAACCGAAGTTGCATCCGACCGCATCGTCTCTGTGGTGACCAAACTGGCCACCGCCGCAAAGCGCTGATCGGCGTACCCGTCCT
>JBBSRY010000027.1:0-10478 GCA_038242595.1 Mycobacteriales bacterium | reverse complement strand
TGGCCGGCGGTGTGGCCGGGGCTATCGCGGCCGCCTTGACCTGGGCTTTCGCTTCCCCTGGTGCGTTGATCTTCACCGCCGCGATTGGTTTCGCCGGCGGTTATCTGTGTATGAAAATCCCGTCCTGGGTGGAATCCACCGCCGGTGAAGTACCGGTCCAGCTCTCGCCGGGAACCAAGACCGGCCGGGTGATGCTGACTCTCGCGATCCGAACAACGCTGTGGGCCAACGGCACCATTCGGATCGAAACCGGTTTCCTGGCGATGTTTATCGCCTTTGTGGTGATGAGGGAATATGCGGCGGAAAGCGGCTTCTACAAGTTGATGCTGCTCGGCGTGGTGGGCGTGGCTGCCGGCGTCGGTGGATTCATCGGTAACGCTCTTGGTGCCAAGCTGCCATTGCGATCACCGGAAACCATTTCGATCATCGCGCTGGCTGTCACCTTGATGGGGGCCTTGGTGGCAGCAATCCTGCCCGGGCTGGCCTCGGCAGCCATCATCGCTTTGATCGGCTCGGCGTGCTCGTCGCTGGCCAAAGTCTGCCTGGACTCAGTGATTCAACGCGACCTTCCCGAGGTCAGTCGAGCATCCGGATTCGGACGCTCCGAGACAGCGCTACAGCTCGGGTGGGTATTCGGCGGCGTTGTCGGTCTGCTCATCGGCGGCTTTCTCAACGTTCCTCATGACGCGGTCTACACCATCGGGTTCGGTACCGCCACGGGCTTGCTGCTTCTCGGTCTGATTCAGACCTGGCTGTTGAAGTCCGGCCGGTGGCTGATTCCGCCTATCACCCTGCCGTGGCGGCGCCGCAGGTCCAGCGCGACGATGCCTGACCAGCAGCACTCTTACCAGGCTGCGCCACGTGACGCACGAACTCCGCGGGACGCCAGAGATCCGCGGCCAACGGGGACGGCCCCGATGCCGACCACCCCGGTACCGGGCGGCGACCGACGCCGGTTCGGAAAACGCTCCGGAAAGGACGGAAGTCTCTAGTGCGGAAAGTTTCCGGCTCCAGGATTCGTGTTCCTCAGGTGGTGTCCGCGCTGGCCGTTGCCGGCTTGGGGCTCGGCTTGGCCGGCTGCACCGCGCCGTTGCCGTCCATCACCTGGTATGCCAACAGCACCGCGGTGGAGGCAGGACCAACGTTGTACTGCGAACTCGCCATTACCGACCGGGGCGCGAACTGCCCAGAACTTGACGGACCAACAGCCACCCTGGCACTGAAACCGGGCGATCCGGTACAGATCAATATCCCCGGCGAACTGGCCGATGCACCGTGGACCCTGGTGATTGCGTACGGGGATGAGTCCGAGCGGACCGCCATTAGCAACACGGAAAAGACCTATAGCTATACAGTCACCCCACCGGAGGGCAAATCAATCACGCAGATCGACTTGCAGATTCTGACTCCGGTCGCAACACAGAGCGGCAGCGGCGTTGATTACGTGCCGGCCCAGTTGTGGGTGCTGAAAGTGATTCCGGTCGGCGGCCAATAGCCAGCCCGGGTCAGACGTCGAGTTCCCCGGCGACAGCGCGCAAAACATCACCGATGCGCTTGCCCATCGCCTTGTCCGGGTACCGTCCGCGGCTGAGTTCGGGCAGGATCTTGGAGTCGATCAATTTGATGACATCCTCGAGCAGTCCGTGCAATTCATCCGGTGAGCGTCGGTTTGCTGCCGCCACCGTCGCCACGATGGACGGTGGTGCATCCACCAGCCAGACCTGCAGCGCCTGCGGACCCTTACGTCCGTCGGCCATACTGAATTCGACCTTCTGGCCGGACTTCAACGCTTCGACACCGGCCGGGAGGGCAGCGGCCCGCACGTGCACATCATCGCCATTTTCCTGGGAGACGAAGCCGAAACCCTTCTCCGCGTCGTACCACTTCACTCGGCCGGTAGGCACGCTTGTCACCTGTCTTCGGTAGTGCTGGGATGGCTGGAATCCGGATCGAATACCCACCGAGCGCGCGTGGTGCGCGCTGCATTCTTCTACAGTAGTGGCCCAGTCATCTCAGGACCGACCAATTAACCGATAGGCTCAAATGGTGAGCACCGCCGGTACCCCCCTGCCCGGATCCGATCGCCCGCGTCCGGACGGTCAACGATCCCGACGCCGCAGCTCGGCGCCGTTGGCCAAGATAGGAATGGTGCTGTTCGCGATTGGCTTGGTGGCAATTATTGCCGATCTCATTCTCTTTGCCACCGGCTCAGCTGACTTGCCGCTGTGGCTCAACATGCTGTGCCTGTTGGCACCGTTGGGGTTTGGGCTCGGCCTGCTCGGCGTGGTTCGCGAAACCCGTCGGGCCAGCCCAGCCTTGGTGGCCAGGGCGCAGGCAGCGGTTGCCGCGAAGACCAAGCGAACTCGCAAGCCCTAAGTGGCCGGCCTCAGTGCACGGTCGCCAACAGGTAGGAATCCAGCCAGGCCGGAAACAACCGCAGATCAGGCAGCACGACGTCTGCGCCCGCGGCGGCCAGATCTTCGGCGCTGATCGGACCAGTGGCGACCGCAACCGCCAACGCTTCGGCCTGACGGGCTCCGGCCACATCGCCAAGGTGATCTCCGACGTAGACCTCGGCCTGGTATTCCTGCAGGGCACCGGCCTTGCTGTTTCCCCAGAGCCGGCCGATCACCGCTGAGACCCTGATGTCCAGCGCTTCCAGGTGCGCCATCGCGCTTGGTCCGTACTTACCGGTGACAACGATGACCGTGCCATCGCGATCAAGTACCGCCTGAACAGCCTCGCGCGCTCCGGGCAGCGCCACGGTCTGCGGAACCACCGTCTGGATATACAGTTCGCGGAATCTGGCCACCAGCGCGGTAATGGTCGGCTCGGCCAGACCATAGCGAGCAAATTCCTGCTCCAGCGGTGGGCCGAGACGGGAAGCGAAAGCGCGTCCGTCCAGTGGGATACCAGTCTCATTGGCGAGAACGTCGAAGAGCGCGATCATGCCCCGGCGGGGGTCGATCAGCGTCATGTCGAGGTCGAAGCCAATGGTGAAACTCACCCAGCGACGGTACCTCCAGCCCAGCTTCAAATCGGACATTCGACGGGCCTGAGACCAGAGGGTGACCGATACGTTACGGGCGATGTGAACCCTGTCACGCGTGCTGGGTGGCTGCGACCTCGTGGAGTCCGAGAATCTCGATCGAAGATTCACGCATGGCGGCCTTACGCACTTTCCCGGTCACCGTCATCGGAAATTCATCCACGGTGTGCACATAGCGGGGAATTTTGTAACGCGCCAGTTTCCCGGCGCAGAATTCGCGCAGCTGCGCGGCACTGAGATCGTCGGCGCCGGGACGGATCTGAACCCAGGCCATGAGTTCCTCGCCATAACGCTCATCAGGCACCCCGATCACCTGGGCGTCAAGGATATCCGGATGGGTGTAGAGGAACTCCTCGATTTCCCGGGGGTAAATGTTCTCCCCACCCCGGATCACCATGTCCTTGATCCGGCCCGTGATGTTCAGGTAGCCGGCTTCGTCCATCACGGCCAGATCCCCGGTGTGCATCCAGCGAGCCTGATCGATTGCTTCGGTGGTTTTCTCCGGCTGCCCCCAATACCCCAACATCACCGAGTAACCCCGGGTACACAATTCACCCGGTTCACCACGTCGCAAGGTCAAACCGGTTGCCGGATCAACCACTTTCGACTCCAGATGCGGATGGGTCCGTCCGACCGTGGAAGTACGTCGCTCGACGCTGTCGTCAGCTTCCGTTTGGGTTGATACCGGCGAGGTTTCGGTCATTCCATAGGCGATGGTGACCTCGCTCATGTGCATCTTGCTGATGACGGACTTCAACACCTCGACCGGACACGGTGACCCGGCCATGATACCGGTGCGCAAACTGCTCAGGTCGTAATCGTCCAGGTTCTGCAGGCCCAGTTCGGCGATGAACATCGTTGGTACGCCGTACAGCGAGGTACAGCGGTGGTCCTGCACAGCTTTCAATGTGGCGGCGGGGTCGAAACCCTTTGCGGGATAAACCATTGCCGCGCCATGGGTGGTGGCTGCGATGTTTCCCATGACCATTCCGAAGCAGTGGTAGAGCGGCACCGGAATACAGATGACATCCTGCTCGGTGTAGTGGCAACCGCGGCCGACGAAGTATCCGTTGTTCAGGATGTTGTGGTGGCTCAACGTAGCCCCCTTGGGGAAACCTGTTGTGCCGGAGGTGTATTGGATATTGATCGGTTGATCCGGATGCAGCGTGGAGGCTATTTGCGCCAGTGCGCCGGCATCCATCGTTTGGCCGGCGGCTATGGTGTTGTCAAATTCTGCTCCGAGGTAGATCACGTGTTTGAGCGTGGTGCACCGCGGCCGCACCGTCTGGATCATGCCCTCGTAGTCACTGGACTTGAAGGCTCGGTCGGCCACCACTACCGAGATTCCCGCTTGCTGCAGCACATATTCCAGTTCATGGGTGCGATACGCCGGATTGATATTGACCAAGATCACCCCGAGTTTGGCGGTCGCGTATTGGGTGATCAACCATTGGACGCAGTTCGGCGCCCAGATACCCACTCGATCTCCGGTGTGCACCCCGATCGCCAGCAGACCGAGGGCGAAGGCATTGATCTTGGCATCGAGTTCGCTATAGCTATAGATGATGTCGGATTCGACATCGATGATGGCGGTGCGATCCGGCATCGTGGCGACGGTTCGATCGAAGTTCGCACCGATGGTTTCGCCGAGAAGCGGAACCGTCGAGGTGCCATGGGAATAGGACGGGAACTCCGGCTGGGATTGGGGCATCGTTGACCTCCACGAAATGATGCCCCGCCAAACGCCCGACAGGGCCGTACATTTTCTAGCATAGTAGGCGGCTCAAGACGTCCCGGCTAAGTCAGATGGCTTCGGGTTTGCCGATGCCCAGCAGGTCACCGAATGGGTTGTCGGTACGGCCGATCAGGTCGGCGACCGAGTCGATGACCAAACTCGGTCGGTACGGGAACTGCTCGATCGATGCTGTGGTGGAGATGCCGGTCATCACCAAAATGGTGGCCAGACCGGCCTCCAGCCCGGCAATGATATCGGTGTCCATCCGATCCCCGATCATCAAAGTCGACTCCGAATGTGCACCGATTGCTCGCAACGCCGAACGCATCATCAATGGATTGGGTTTACCGATGAAGTACGGCGATTTGCCGGTGGCCTTCTCGATCAACGCAGCCACGGCGCCGGCCGCCGGCAGCACACCCTGACGGCTGGGGCCGGTGGCATCCGGGTTCGTGGACACAAACTTCGCGCCGCCCTCGATCAACCTGATCGCGGTGGTGATGGCTTCGAAGGAATAGGTGCGGGTCTCGCCGAGCACCACATAATCGGGATTGCGGTCGGTGAGGATGTAACCGGAGTCGTGCAGTGCGGTCAGCAGTCCGGCCTCGCCGATCACGAAGGCGCTGCCGCCCGGGCGCTGCGAGTCCAGGAATTTCGCCGTGGCCAGGGCTGAGGTCCAGATCCGGGATTCCGGGATGTCCAAGCCGGAGGACAGCAACCTGGCCCGTAGATCGCGGCGGGTGAACAGCGGATTGTTGGTCACCACGAGGAAGTTGATGTCGTTGGCGGTCAGCTCGGCGATAAACTCTGCGGCGCCGGGGATTGCGTGCTCCTCGTGGACCAGTACCCCGTCCATGTCCATCAGGTAACTCCACCTGGCTGGCGTCGGGGTTGAGTTGTCTTCGCTCATGAATCCATTCTCCCGTATGTCGTCCCGCCGTCAGTCTTCCGGTTCGTAACCCAGGTTCGGCGACAGCCAACGGTGCGCCTCGGCCATTGTCCAGCCCTTGCGTTTGGCATAGTCGGACACCTGATCGTGACCGATCCGGCCCACCACGAAGTACTGCGACTGCGGATGCGAGAAATAGAATCCACTCACCGATGCGCCCGGCCACATCGCCATACTCTCGGTCAGTTCGATGCCGGTGTTCCCGCTCACATCGAGCAGTTCCCACAGGGTTTGCTTTTCGGTGTGCTCCGGGCAGGCGGGATAGCCCGGTGCGGGTCGAATCCCCACATACTTCTCGGCGAGAAGTCCATCGTTGTCGATCTTCTCATCCGGTGCGTAACCCCAGAACTGGGTACGCACCCGCTCATGCAGCCGTTCGGCAAAGGCCTCGGCAAGACGGTCGGCCAGTGATTCCAACAGAATGGCGTTGTAGTCATCGAGTTCGGCCTTGAATTGCTTGACCTTGTCGGCGCTGCCCAGACCGGCCGTCACCGCGAAGGCGCCGACATAATCGTGGAGGCCGGAATCCTTGGGGGCGATGTAATCGGAGGTGCTGCGGTTCGGAATACCGTCGCGATGCTCCCCCTGCTGCCGCAGGTTGCGCAGGGTGCGGAACACTTCGGTGCGGGATTCGTCGGTGTAGACCTCGATATCATCGCCGACCGAATTTGCAGCAAACAATCCGATGACGCCGTTCGCCTGGACCCAGCGTTCCTTGATCATGGTGTCCAGCATGGTCTGCGCATCATCCCAGAGCTTGCGGGCCGCTTCGCCCGATGACGGATTGTTCAAGATATCCGGGAACCGTCCCTTCATCTCCCAGGCATTGAAAAACGGTTGCCAGTCAATGTATTCGCGTAATTCTTCCAGCGAGTAGTCGATGAAGAGCTTGACGAACTCGCTCTTGCCAGTGCGCCCAAAATGGTCGTTGTCACCACCGTCACTGACGTCCATATCTTGCTGCAGCAGCAGTTTGGGGCGCGGCGGGTGATAGCTGGACCAATCGATCGGGGTGCTGTTGGCGCGGGCGGCATCGATCCGCATCATCGGCCGGTCGTTCAGCTTGGCTGCGTGCCGCTCCCGCAGGGAGTCATAGTCGGCAGCAACATCGGCGAGCAGCTTTGGACGCTGGGCATCGGAAAGCAACGCTGCCGCAACCGGAACCGAACGCGAAGCATCTTTCACCCAGATCACCGGGCCGTGATATTTCTTGTCGATTTTCACTGCGGTGTGCGCCCTTGAAGTGGTGGCACCGCCGATCATCAGCGGTATCTGGAATCCCTGCCGTTCCATTTCGGTGGCGAAGTTGACCATCTCATCCAGCGACGGTGTGATCAGTCCGGAGAGTCCGATGATGTCGGCGTCGAAATCGCGGGCGGCGTCCAGCACCTTCTGCGCCGGCACCATCACTCCGAGGTCGAGAACCTCATAGTTGTTGCACTGCAACACCACTCCAACAATATTCTTGCCTATATCGTGGACATCGCCCTTGACTGTGGCCATCACTATCTTGCCGTTGCTGATCTCGGCGTCACCGGGCTTCTTTTCGGCCTCGATGAACGGGATCAGATACGCCACCGCTTTTTTCATGACGCGGGCCGATTTCACCACCTGCGGAAGGAACATCTTGCCGACGCCGAACAGGTCACCGACCACATTCATACCGGCCATCAACGGCCCTTCGATGACCTCGATCGGCCGCCCGCCGCGGGCGCTGATCTCCTGTCGCAGCTCCTCGGTGTCGGTCACGGCGTAATCATCGATACCCTTGACCAACGCGTGGGTGATCCGCTCCGACACCGGAAGCGAACGCCAAACCTCGTCAGCCACTTCACGAACCGCGCCCTTGCCGGCAAATTTTTCGGCTGCCTCGAGTAACCGATCCGTGCTGTCGTCACGACGGTTGAGGATGACATCTTCGATCCGCTCCCGCAGTTCGGGATCGATCTCGTCGTACACCACCAACGCACCGGCATTCACGATGCCCATATCCATCCCGGCCGAAATGGCGTGGTAGAGGAATACCGCGTGAATGGCTTCTCGGACAGTGTTGTTGCCGCGGAAGGAGAACGACACATTCGAGACGCCGCCGGAGATCAGCGCGCCGGGAAGATTCTGCTTGATCCACCGAGTCGCTTCGATGAAATCGACACCATAGTTTGCGTGCTCCTCGATGCCGGTGGCCACGGCAAAGACGTTCGGGTCGAAGATGATGTCCTCAGCCGGGAAGCCGACCTCATCGACCAGGATTTCGTAGGCCCGTCGACAGATGGACTTGCGTCGCTCCAGGTTGTCGGCCTGGCCGTCCTCGTCGAAGGCCATCACGACGATGGCGGCGCCATACTTTCGGCACAGCCGCGCCTGTTCGCGAAACTTGTCCTCGCCTTCCTTCATCGAGATGGAGTTGACGATGGGCTTGCCCTGCACGCATTTGAGTCCAGTTTCGATGACCTCCCACTTGGAAGAGTCGATCATCAGCGGCACCCGCGAGATATCCGGTTCGCTGGCTACCAGTTTGACAAACCGATCCATCGCGGCGACGCCGTCGATCATGCCTTCGTCCATGTTGATGTCGATGACCTGGGCGCCGGCCTCGACCTGCTGTCTGGCGACCACCAGCGCCGTGGAGTAGTCGCCGGCCTTGATCAGGTTGCGGAACCGGGCGCTACCGGTGATGTTGGTCCGCTCCCCCACATTCAGGAACAGTGACTCCGGTACCACCGTGAGCGGTTCCAGACCGGAAAGTCTGAGAGCAGGGGGGATCTCGTTCGGCACGCGGGCAGTTTTGTCCGCCGCCGCGTCAGCGATGGCGCGGATATGGCCGGCTGTCGTACCGCAGCATCCGCCTAGGATGTTCACCAAGCCGGACGCAGCGAATTCGCCGACCACAGCTGCGGTTTGAGCCGGCGTTTCGTCATACTCACCGAAGGCGTTGGGTAGTCCGGCATTCGGGTAGGCCGAGACAAAGCAGTTCGCTATCCGCGACAGTTCAGCGATATAGGGGCGCAACTCGGTCGCGCCCAGGGCGCAGTTGAGCCCCACCGCCAGCGGTCTGGCATGCCTGATGGAGTTCCAGAAGGCTTCGGTGACCTGACCGGAGAGGGTACGACCGGAGGCGTCGGTGATGGTGCCCGATACGATCACCGGCCAGCGGCGCTCGCGCTGCTCGAACAGTGTTTCCAGCGCAAAGATGGCGGCCTTGGCATTCAGCGTGTCGAAAATGGTTTCGATCAACAGAATGTCGGCGCCACCGTTGACCAAACCATTGGCCTGCTGCAGGTAGGCGCCGACCAACTCGTCATAACTGGTGTTCCGAGCACCCGGATCGTTGACATCCGGTGAGATCGAGGCTGTCCGGTTGGTCGGGCCGAGCGCGCCCACCACGTAGCGGGGCTTGTCCGGGGTCTTCTCGGTCATCGCATCACACTCGAGACGGGCGAGTCTGGCCGACTCATAGTTGAGCTCGTAGGCCAGTTCCTGCATGTCATAATCGGCCATCGAAATGACCTGCGCGTTAAAGGTGTTGGTCTCGACCAGATCGGCCCCGGCCTCCAGATACCCGCGGTGGATATCGCGAATAATGTCCGGCTGGGTCAGGCTCAGCAGATCGTTGTTGCCCTTGAGATCGCTGGGCCAATCGGCAAATCGCTCTCCGCGATAATGCGATTCGGTCAGGTGGTGCTGCTGGATCATGGTGCCCATGGCGCCATCGAGGATCAGGATCCGCTGGCGTAGGGCTGTCGCTAGCTCCTCGGAGCGGTCCGGCTGGACGAACGACGATTCAGACAAAATTTCAACATCCCTCGTGACGACATACGGCGGCGCGGTGACCCATATCGGCCCACCATGACAGGCTCCAACATACCGCCAACGGCGCTACCTCCAGCGCCCAATAGGACGGCCCTCACCTGCGATAGCAAGGTCCGGATCGGTCAGGCCGGCGTTTCCACAATCACCGTTGTGGCCTTGACCACCGCCACCGCCAGCGAGCCGACCTCGAGTCCGAGCTCGTTCACCGCCTCGCTGGACATCAGTGAGACGACACGGTGTGGGCCGCACTGCATTTCAACCTGTGCCATCACCGTGTCCGCAGTGATTTTGGTGACCAGTCCGACGAACCGGTTGCGGGCGCTACGGCCAATGCCCGAGGGATCCACGGTCGCATTCGCCGTCCGTGTGGCGTATTCGGCCAGTTCCGCCCCATCGACGCTCTTTCGTCCGGATGCATCATTTCGGGCGGTGAGCTGGCCGGTATCGACCAACCGTCGAACCGTGTCGTCGCTGACTCCCAGCAGACCCGCTGCTTCACTTATCCGAAAATGCGCCATATCGGAGAGGGTATACCCGCAGCTGCGTCTGATTCTCTGCAGTGAGCGAACAGTACTCAGAAACAAGACCCGGTTCCGACCGTCGAAGCCACCCATGAGGCATGAAGTTGATGTCCGCGTTTGCCGCCGGGACCGACCGCGTCCGGCTTGGCCGATTGACTATCGTTCGCGGCTCACTGGCGATACCTTCCTTAGGTGGAGACGCAGATTCTTTCACCCAAGACCTATTACGACTCACTGGCCCGTTGGAGCGAGATCGATTTCGGCCATTTGGAACCGAAGTTCAGCACGTTGCTGGGAGCCATTTTTCTGTATTCCAGCGATAGGTCGATTTGGTACTTCGACCCGTTCTCCGGTGAGCTCTCCAGGACCTGGGCCAATCGCGATGCTCTGGTAGCCGAAATCAACACGCCGGCG
>JBBSRY010000026.1:0-10484 GCA_038242595.1 Mycobacteriales bacterium | reverse complement strand
CATCGGCTCTTGGGTTCCCGGGGCGCAGTTTCACAGGGGGGCCAGGGGCCCCTACACCACCTCAAAGTTTTTCAACGTTCAACCCCCAAAGGGCGCCGCGAAGGCGGCGCCGGCGAAGCGGGCGTCCCGAAAATTGACTGCAGTGTTATCGCCGCCGGCCATCGATACTCCCGACAAGGAAACAGTGGCCGCCGCGAAGGCAGCCCAGGCCAAGGCCCGTCGTCGAGCGGCAAAGCTGAGCTGATCGCTGAACATGGTTGCAGGCGTTCGGCCCCAGGATGTCCCGGTGTGCCGAACGACTGTCGTTGTCTGCGAGAATGATGCATCGTGAAGACTTTCGATTCCCTGTTCGCCGAGTTGCTGGACCGGTCGGTGGCCCGCCCGGAGGGATCCGGAACTGTCGAGGCCCTCGATGCCGGAGTGCATGCCCAAGGCAAGAAGCTGTTGGAAGAGGCCGGCGAGGTGTGGTTGGCCGCGGAACACGAGAGCGACGATGCAGTGGCGCTGGAGGTCTCCCAACTTATCTACCGCGCTCAGGTCATCATGATCGGTCGAGGAATTTCGTTGGAGCAGGTCTACCGGCATCTGTAGGGAACCCGCAGCACATTGCTGTGTCAGGTTCCCCGCCCGTAGTCCCGCCTGGTGTGTGCCAGGTGCCCATACATCCCCAGCCAACTCCAATCCGAACACCGAAGCTGAAAATAGAGGACCACCATGTTGCGTGTTGCCGTGCCCAATAAAGGCACTTTGAGTGAACCGGCCGCCGAGATGCTGCGTGAGGCCGGTTATCGCCAACGCACCGAAGCTCGAGATCTCACCATCATCGACGTCAGCAATGACATCGAGTTCTTCTTCCTTCGGCCGAAGGACATAGCGATCTATGTCGGCTCGGGCGAGCTTGATCTGGGTATCACCGGACGCGATCTGGCGGCTGAGTCCCAGGCCGGTGTCCGAGAGGAACTCGGTCTGGGGTTTGGTCATTCCACCTTCCGCTACGCCGCACCGGGAACCGCGGACTGGCAGGTGCAACGACTGCAAGGCATCCGGGTTGCAACCGCCTATCCGAACCTGGTACGCCAGGACCTGGCTGCTCAAGGGATTTCGGCCGAGGTGATTCGGCTGGACGGTGCCGTGGAGATTTCCATTCAACTGGGCGTGGCCGACGCCATTGCCGATGTTGTCGGGTCCGGTCGCACGTTGCGGCAACATGGACTGGTGGCCTTCGGTCCGGCGATCTGCGCTTCGGAGGCCGTGGTCATCTCTCGGTCGCAGACACAGGTGTCCCGCGAGGCCAGACAAATGGTCAATCGCCTGCAGGGCGTGGTCTTCGCTCAGCAGTATTTGATGCTCGACTACGACTGCCCGAAGGAATTGCTGGAGCGGGCACTGGCCATCACGCCGGGACTGGAATCGCCGACGGTGTCGCCGCTGGCCGATTCGGGTTGGGTGGCGGTGCGGGCGATGGTCAAACGCAATGAGTCAAACCCCGTGATGGACCGGTTGTACGATCTCGGAGCCAAGGCGATTCTTGCTTCCGATATTCGGTCCTGCCGGCTGTAACCAACGGTGCCCTTCGCCGGTGCCGGCTAGTTTTGCCGGTGCCGGCCGTCCTCCCTCGTGGTGCTCATTCTTGAATGGCTCACCGTTTGCGAACAGTCAGAATCTGTGCTGCCCGGCCAATCGGACCGGCCTCGTCGTGTAGTGCGGTAGCTGTCAACCCCACGCCGTCCGGACCGAAACTGACCTCGGTATCCAGCCCCAACCAGGTGCCCTTCGGTTGCCGAAACAGGTGGATGCTCAGGTCGGTGTTCGGGAACAGGTATTGCTGCGGTGAGACCAGAGTGGACACACCATTGGCGGTGTCAGCTACTCCGACAATCATTTCCAGGTCGGTCGGCGCCAAGCCGTCCACCAGATCGACGCTGGCACGCAGCCAGGTGCGACCAGTGCCAGGTGCTCTATCCGGGAGAATCCGGAACTCCAGCGAGTTGATGAACCCGCCATCCCAGACCTGAGATCCGTCCCACGCCACGGCATCTGCCGGCCCGTCGATACCGGGAATCCATGACTTGGCAATATCTGAGGTGTCCGAGGTCAGCAACCGCCAGCCCAGCGCCCTGGCCACAGTTCGACCAGCGGCAGACATCTGGGCTTCAACGAGTTCAATGGTCTTGCCCGGCCGTAACACTCGGGCGCTGAGTTGTACCTCGGTGGCCGGCAGGAAACCAAGAATGTCGAACGAGAGGCGGGACAGCGCGAGATCAGACCGTGGCCGGCACTGTTGCATGACATGCACCAAGAGCCCGGACACCGGGGACATGTGTTGTTCCAGTTCACTCCACGCGCCTTGGGCATGAATCGTCGGCAGATAGCGGTCACCGCCCAGATGTTGGTAGTAGGCGGCAATATCGGTGCGGAGCGCGGTCACGGAGCCAAATCTACTGTTCCCGGAAAGCCTTCGGGGGCGCCAGGGTAGGGCGGCGGTTCGCCACCGAACTCCGGGCACAACGCTTGGTGACTGCACCAAGGACACAACCCGGACTTGCGGGGCAGGAAATTACCGCTCACCACAGCACCGGAAATGGCTGTCCAGAGTGCGCGAATGCCGATTTCGAAGGCGCGCATCTCGTCCTCGTTAGGACTGTAAATCAACGGCTGGGCGTTGCCCAGATACAGCAGTTTGAGCTGGGTCGGTAACACGCCGCGCAGTTTCCACCACATCAACGCATAGAACTTGAGTTGGTAGATCGCCTTGCTCTGGAATGCCTCTCGAGGTGAGGAGCCTGTTTTGTAGTCGACGACGCGGACCTGACCGGCTGGTGCGATGTCAATCCGATCGACAAATCCGCGCAGTGGAACGCCGCCGACTTCGACTTCGAGCAATAGCTCGACCGAATCGGCGTCGAACCGCGTGGGGTCCTCCAATGTGAAGTACGTCTGCACCAACGACTTCGCCGATTCCAGCCACTGCGCGAGGTCCGGCTGTTCAGCACCGCCGAACATTTGAAACCACTCCGGGTTCTGCGTGGACAGGCGATCCCAGGTCGGGATGACGTCCTGGGTGGCGGTTGCCGGGGTGCGAGATGCCTTCGGTTTCCCGAACATCTGCTCGAGGACAGCGTGCACCAGCGTGCCGCGGACGGCTGCGGAACTGGGGGGTTCCGGTAGCCGGTCGATAGTGCGAAAACGGTAGAGCAACGGGCACTGTTTGAAATCACCCGCCCGCGACGGCGACAGAGCCAGCGGCCGACGGACCAACGAAGGCTCCACGGGACCACCAGCCGGATCACCACCGGAAAGTTCGAGCGCAAACATCGGCTCGATCTCAGCGGCATCAAGCGTCTCAGTCATGCCAACTACCGTACTTCTGAGCACCGACAGTCATGCTGCGCTGCGCTTTCGACGTTTTGGCGACTTGGTTTCAGCAGCGGAACCGCCGGCGGTGGGGTGCGGTAGCCCCAGCGCCTCTTCGCGCAGATAACGGGTGATCACGGCCAGTACCGAGGTCGCCGGAACCGCCAGGAAAGCACCGGTAATACCAAACAGCGAACCACCAATGGTGATCGAAGCCAACACCACCGCCGGATGCAGGTTCACCGCATTGCCCAACAGCATCGGTGACAACACATTGCCCTCGATCTGCTGCACCACCACGACGAGGCCGAGCACGGCCAGGCCGATCCACGGACCCTGGGCTACCAGTGCCACCAGGATGGACACCCCGCCGGCGGCAAAGGCACCCACGATCGGAATGAACCCGCCGACAAAGGTCAATACCGCCAGCGGGATGACAAACGGAACTCCCAGAATCCACAGGCCAAGGCCGATGAACACCCCGTCGATGGCGGCCACCGCGGCCGAGGACCACATGTATCCGGCGAGGGAATCCCAGATCCCGGTGGTGACCTCGCCAAAATGATGACCGGCCTTCGGACCGATCCACCGGCGCAGCCAGCCGAGAAAGTTGGGACCGTCCTTAAGGAAGAAGAACGTCAGGATCAACACCATTACCCCGGTGACCACGAAGGATCCGACCACCCCGAGCCAGGTGACCACCCCAGCCGCGATCGTTTCAGCGCTGGACTGCAATTTGCTGATGCCCTGGTCGATGAAGCCGCCCAATTCATCCGGTCCGAGATTGAACGGTTCACCGGCCAGAAATTCGCGGAAACTTTCCAGCCCATCGTTGGCCTGTTCGGCGATATTGCCGGAATCGGCAATGATCTGTGGAACCAGCAGTGCCAATCCCGCGGCCAGCACTGCCAGGAAACTCAGTAGAACCGCGGCGGCGGCGAGCGCATTCGGCATCCGTTTGCGCAACCAGCGCACGGGTGGCCAGAGGACGGTCGAGAGCAGCAGACCGAGCAGCACCGGCAGCAGGACTGACCAGATCTGACCAAGGACCCAGAACAGGACAACAGCGGCCGCACTGACCAGGATTAGACGCCAGCTGTTGCGGGTCAACCAGCCAATAGCGGAATCTACTTTCTTACCCGGCGAGCGGGGAGCGGCAACTGTCGGCTTTAAGGCCTCAGAATTGTCAGCGGCAGTCATAGGTTGCTTCCATTCGGTGCAGTGATCCACCCGTGAATATCGGTCAGTCTCAGGATGCTTGAACTTACCCAGCCGAACACACCCAGCCGAATACACCCGGCCGAATACAACCTACTGAACATCGACCGGCCGAAGTCGATGCAACGCGGCGCAGCGCAGCGCAGCACTGAACTACGATCTGCTGGTGCCAGCCGGGGAGAGGTCGCGCAAGCGTCAGCCGAGCAGAACGCCACTGCCCGGTGGCCGATGGTGGTCGGCCGGCGTGCGGGTAGGTCGCATCGCCGCAATCCCGATCACCCTGGCGCCTTCCGCCCTGATCTCGGTACTGGTGATCGTCGGGTTGGCCGGCCCGGTGGTGCGCGATCTGGTGCCGACATTGAGCACCACATCCACCTACCTGGTGGCGATCGTGCTGGCGCTGGCGCTGCAGATCAGCGTGCTGGCCCATGAGCTCGGTCACTGTCTGGCCGCCGTTCGATTGGGGGTGGAGGTTATCGAGGTCCGGCTGTATCTCCTGGGTGGAATCTCCGAGATCGGCAGATTGCTTCGTTCACCACGCGAGGAAGCGCGGATAGCCGCCGCCGGACCGGCCGTCTCGATCCTGCTGTCGGCGCTGTTTTTCGGGCTGACCAGTTTCACCACCAACTACACGGTCTGGTGGTTGATGGCGCTCGGATTGGCCTGGGCCAACGCCATTATCGCGATCTTCAACCTGATTCCGGCGCTGCCGCTGGACGGCGGGCGGGTGTTGCGGGCCGGCATCTGGGAAAAGACCGGTCGACGGTCAGCCGGCACCCGTGCCGCCGCCATCGGTGGCTATCTGGTTGCGGTGGCGCTTCTCGGGTGGGGTGTTTATCAACTCATCGTCGGCGGTAGGGCTGCTTTACTGCAGGCGCTGGTGGCCGCCGCGATGGCCTATTTCGTGGCACTGGGAGCCAGCGCAGAAGCCGCTGCCGACACCGAACCGTCCTGGCCGGCGGGGATGACGGTCCAGACCCTTGCACGACCGGCCATCCAGTTGGCCGCCGAAACCCCGCTGGAACTGGCCCTGCAGGCAGCCAACGGTGCGCAGATCATTCTGATCGGCGCCGAGGGGATAGCGATCGGTCTGGTCGATGAGCGGTCTGCGCTGTCCCTCATGGAGCGCTCCCCCCGTAGTCCGGCCAGCGCGGTGGCCTTTCCGGTGAGTTCGCAGAATATCCTTCTTTTCAGCGACAGCCCCAGCGATGTGGAACTCCAGGTCCGATCGGCGCCGGCGATGCTGTTCCTGCTGATTGGTCAGGACGGGCATCCACAGGGTGTACTCAGACGCGAAGACCTACCCCGAGCGAAGTCCGCCGGGCGCAGCAGAAGGACGAACAATCAGTGAGCCGTGAGTTTGTGGTCGGCGACCGCGTGCAGTTGACCGATGCCAAGGGGCGTAAATACACCGTCATCTTGGAGGCTGGCGCGACCTATCACACGCATCGCGGTGGGTTGTTGCATGACGATTTGATCGGCAAACCGGAGGGCAGCCTGGTTCAATCCGCCGTCGGCACCGCTTATTTGGCATTGCGGCCGCTCCTGACCGATTACGTACTTTCGATGCCA
This sequence comes from Mycobacteriales bacterium, assembly GCA_038242595.1. GTDB lineage: Bacteria > Actinomycetota > Actinomycetes > Mycobacteriales > Nakamurellaceae > Nakamurella. The sequence continues at coordinate 4,340 of JBBSRY010000026.1, read as the reverse complement.
CGCGGCGCCGCAGTGATCTATCCCAAGGATTCCGCGCAGATCATCGCCTGGGGTGACATTTTCCCCGGCGCGCGAGTGTTGGAAGCCGGTGCCGGCTCCGGTGCGTTGACCTGCTCCCTGCTGCGCGCGGTGGGGCCGGCAGGATCCGTACTTTCCTACGAGGTCAGGGATGACCATCTGGAGCACGCCGAGCGTAATGTGCTGCGATTCTTCGGCGAGCACCCGGCGAACTGGACCCTGACCCTGGGGGACGCTGCCGATCATCAGGGTGAGGTTGACCGGGTCGTACTGGACATGGCCGAACCGTGGGAAATGTTGCCGATGCTTTCCAACAACCTGGTGCCGGGCGGTGTTCTCACCGTCTATGTGGCCAGTACCACCCAGCTTTCCCGGATGGCCGAGGCCATCCGGGAGGACACCGGTTACACCGAGCCCGATGCCTGGGAGACCCTGCATCGGCCGTGGCATCTGGTCGGCGCCGCCGTGCGACCCGAGCACCGAATGGTGGGGCACACCGCATTCCTGCTGACCGCACGTCGGTTGGCAGCCGGTGTGAGCGCTCCGCGGCCGCATCGGCGACCCACATCAACCGGCCGCTGACCGACCCGAACACTGCCGCGTTTTCCGGTTGAAACCTGTGGGCAACATCGCATCAACCGGCGCTGTCGGGGGCGCCGGGTAGGGTTGGAATTCGGCACCAGGAGTTTTGTGGCGTCAGTTCGGCCGCCATTGGGTAGGCAGGCTGAAGAGCAAGACTCTGGCGGTGCGAGCGCAGAAATGATGGGAGACCCGAATGACCGAATTCGGTACAGGATCGGACGCGGGCAACAAATTATCCGGAGAATCCTCCGGTTTCAGCTCGAGCCCCAGCAGCCCGAACAGTGATGAGCTCCGGGCTCAAATCCGTGCGCTCCATGACGAATTGGCCATCCTGCGCCGGCGGGCTGCCTCGGCAAGTTCGGACACGCGGCCCCTGGAGCGCCGGTTGGCCGAGGCCGGGTCGCAGATCGGCGCCCTGACCGAACGCAACGACAAACTTGCCGCCACCCTGCGGGATGCCCGGACCCAGTTGCTGCAGCTCAAAGAAGAAGTCGACCGGTTGGCGCAACCACCAAGTGGTTACGGTGTTTTCATCGAGCCGGGTCCGGAGGGATCCATCGAGGTTTACACCTCCGGACGTCGCATGCGACTGGCGGTTTCACCGGCAGTGGACATCGCAAGTCTGAGTCCCGGTCAGCAGGTGCGGTTGAACGAGGCGCTGACCATTGTCGAGGCCGGGAATTTTGAGCAGGTGGGCGAGGTGTCCAGCCTGCGAGAGCTGTTGGGACCAGATCGCGCCTTGGTCATCGGCCATGCCGATGAGGAGCGTGTGGTCCGGTTGGCCTCGTCGCTGGCCGATATCCATCTCAAACCGGGTGACTCGCTTCTGGTGGACAGCAAGGCCGGCTACGCCTACGAAAAGGTGCCGAAGGCCGAGGTAGAGGATCTCGTCCTGGAGGAGGTGCCGGACGTTGATTACAGCGATATCGGTGGCCTGGCTCGGCAGATCGAGCAGATCCGGGATGCTGTCGAACTTCCTTTCCTGCACAAGGAACTCTTCAGCGAGTATCAGCTACGACCACCCAAAGGTGTTCTGCTGTACGGACCTCCCGGTTGTGGGAAGACGCTGATCGCCAAGGCGGTGGCCAACTCGTTGGCCAAAAAAGTGGCGGCGGCCCGCGGGCTCGAGCACATGACCAGCTATTTTTTGAACATCAAGGGTCCGGAGCTGCTGAACAAGTACGTCGGGGAAACCGAGCGGACGATTCGGCTTATCTTCCAACGGGCCCGGGAAAAAGCCTCCGATGGAACCCCGGTCATTGTCTTCTTCGACGAAATGGATTCAATTTTCCGGACTCGTGGATCAGGTGTGTCCAGTGATGTCGAAACCACCATCGTGCCGCAGTTGCTCAGTGAGATCGACGGTGTCGAGGGTCTGGAAAATGTGATCGTCATCGGGGCCTCCAACCGGGAGGACATGATTGACCCGGCTATCCTTCGACCGGGCCGGTTGGACGTCAAGATCAAGATAGAACGGCCGGACGCCGAATCGGCGCGGGATATCTTCACCAAGTACCTGACCCCGCAATTGCCGATCCACGAAGAAGACCTAGCCGAATTCGGCGGCGACCGCCAGGCCACCGTGCAGGCGATGATTCAGGCCACCGTCGAGCGAATGTACACCGAAACCGAGGAGAACCGTTTCCTCGAGGTGACGTACGCCAACGGCGACAAAGAAGTGCTGTATTTCAAGGATTTTAATTCCGGAGCGATGATCCAGAACATTGTGGATCGGGCGAAGAAGTCGGCGATCAAGGCGAAGATCGAAACCGGGGCGCAGGGTCTGCGGGTTTCGCATTTGATGGACGCCATCGTGGATGAGTTCGCCGAAAATGAGGACCTGCCCAACACCACCAATCCTGATGACTGGGCACGGATTTCTGGCAAGAAGGGGGAGCGGATCGTTTACATCCGCACCCTGGTCTCGGGTAAGAATTCCGAAGGGTCCCGGTCCCTGGATACGGCTGCCAACACCGGCCAATACCTGTAGTTGGAAAAGACCAGCTGGACCGCGCGCCCATCGAGGCATCTTTGATGTCTCGATGGGCTCTTGGCTTGGCCGCCCTCGGCAGACCTGCCTATATCAACACCGGCTCCGACAGTGAATTACCTGGTCATCGATCGGTAGAAGCGATGCGCGCCAACACTTTCGACGTTCTCGATGCTGCTGCTTTGGCCGGTATCGATTGGGTGGATACCGCCCGCTCCTACGGTCTGGCCGAAGAGTTCCTGGGTCAGTGGCTGGTAAACCGCGCTCAGCGGTTTCCGTCGGCAGTGACGCCGCAGGTATCGAGTAAGTGGGGCTACGCCTATGTTGGCGACTGGCAGATGGATGCTGCGGTGCATGAGGAGAAGGAACACAGTGCGGCCCGGTTCCGGGCCCAGTGCAAGCTCTCAAGCACGGTGCTCGGCTCGGCGCTGAGTCTGTATCAAGTGCATTCCTTGACCATGGATTCCCCGCTATTCGCCGACCACGATCTACTGGCCGAACTTGCCGAACTGCGCGATGGCGGCCTCCGGTTGGGCTTCTCCACCTCCGGCCCCGGCCAGGCGGACACCATTGCCGCCGCGTTAGCTCTCCGGGTTGCCGGTGACCCCTTGTTCACCGCGGTACAAAGTACCTGGAACTTATGGGAATCCTCAGCCGGGGCTGCCCTGCAGGCCGCTGCCGCGCAGGAAACGTTGGTCCTGGTGAAGGAGCCGTTGGCCAACGGCAGGCTGGTCACCGATCCACCCGATGTGGTCACAGCACTTGCAGCCCACCATGGCTGCGGTCCAGATGCCATCGTGCTGGCTGCTGCTGCCGCGCAACCGTGGGTCGACCGAGTGCTGCTGGGGCCAGTTTCTGTTGCCCAGTTGCAGTCCAATTTACGGGCCGACACCGTCGAGCTCAGCGCCGATGAGCTGAAATCACTGAGCGCACTGGCCCAGGACCCGCAGCGCTACTGGGCCGAGCGCGCCTCGTTGCCCTGGCATTGAGGCCCCGGGGCGCAACGTTGGCGACATATGCGTTACCGGCAGACCAGTGTCGTGGCCCGGCGGGGCCAATGCCCCCGCGCTGCCCGCCATAATGGAGCCGTGACACCACACGTACCGGGCGTGACTCTCGCCGAAGAGATCGGCGCCGACGGATTCGGCACCGTGTATCGCGGGGTGCAGGCCATTATTGGCCGTGATGTTGCGGTCAAAGTCGGCTCCCGGACCCTGACCGACGAGCGGGACCGGCGACGATTCGATCGGGAAATAGCTGCAGCGGGCCGGGTGTCGGCGCACCCGAATATCGTCACGCTCTATAACGCCGGCATCAACGCCGACGGTCGACCGTTCCTGGTCATGGAGTTATATAAGAGAGGTTCCTACGCCGGCCGGATGAAAACTCCGCAGCCCATTTCGACCAACGAAATTCTCGAGGTGGGAATCGCCATCGCCGATGCGTTGGTAGCCGCGCATGACGAAGGGATTCTGCATCGGCACGTACAACCGGGGAGCATCCTGATCAGTCGATCTGGCACCCCGGCGCTGACCGACTTCGGCCTGGCGGCGCTACCCCGAGCGGACGCGGAGGCCACGGTCACCCCGGAAGCGCTGACACCCGACCACCCGGCGCCGGAATCTCTGGCCCCTACCCCTCCCAGCGTCGCAACGGACATCTTCGGACTCGGCAGCACCCTGTACGCGCTACTCAAGGGTGGCACTCCTGCGGCCGATTCATCCGGTCAGTCCCCGTCACTGCCGCCGCT
>JBBSRY010000025.1:0-10494 GCA_038242595.1 Mycobacteriales bacterium | reverse complement strand
GCCGCCAATTCATGGCCCCACCGGGACCCGGATGGTACCGGCCGGCCGGCCGGTTGCCGATCCGGACGAGTCGGCTGCGCAGATACCGGCGCAATTCCCACCAGCACCGGCTCTTGCCTACCCGCGCCGCCGCCGTCGTCGTCGGCTCCTCGCCGTTATCATCGTGATCTTGCTGGGTCTGGCCGCAGCGGCCGGTGGTTGGTGGCTGGGGTCAGGGCGTAGGACAGCGGTACCGGCGGTGGTCGGGGTGAGTCAATCGACCGCCGAACAGAATCTGCGTGATGCGGATCTGGTGTTCTCGGTGACCCAGGCCCATAACAACACGGTGCAAGCCGGTCGGGTGGTGTCGGTGGATCCCGGGCCGGGGGAAAGGCAACTCCGCGGGTCGGAAATCGCCGTCACCATCTCCACCGGTCGGCCGAAGGTCCCTCAGATCGAGGCCGGCGCCGACCCGGCATCGGCAGCCAGGACCATCGAGGCCGCCGACCTACAGGCAAATGTTGACACCGACCATCCGGTGTTCAGTGATGCCGTAGCCACCGGCAAAGTGGTGGAGATAAAGCCGGCAGCCGGCTCCCCCGTCGAAATTGGTAGCACCGTACTGGTGATCGTTTCCAAGGGTTCAGCGCCGATCAGTGTGCCTTCGGTGGCCACCAAGAGCGTGGATGACGCCGGCAATGCACTGGTAGCAGCGGGTTTCACCGTCGGAGAACAGATCGCAAAGTTCGATCCCCAGCAACCGGCCGGGGTCGTGTTGGGCAGCAAACCGGCAGCGGGGGCCAGCGTACCCAGAGGAACGGCAATACAGCTGATCGTCTCCAATTCGGTAACCGTGCCCCAGTTGTCCGGGAAAACCCAGGCCCAGGCCCAGGCGGCGCTCGACCTGGCCAACATCGAACTGATCATCAGTGAACCCGAGTTCAGCGCCGACGTGGACGCCGGGTCGGTCATTCGCAGTTCTCCGACCGCAGGGACACTGCTGGATCCGGCTGACGCGGTGGTCACCGTGGTGGTTTCCAATGCGATCACGATGCCGGATGTGATCGAGAAGAATCTGGACGAGGCCGCAGCTCAACTCGACAATCTCGGTCTCTACGTTCAGGTTTCATCGTTCTGGGGTTTCGGCGACAATGTCCGAACCCAGGAACCGGCAGCCGGAACCCGGGTCGCCCCGGGTTCCACCGTCCAGATTTCTTCGCTGCCTTAGCTATATATTCAGCGCGGCTACTCACTAGCCGCGCAGCATCTCCGCCACCAGGAATGCCAATTCCAGCGACTGCTGGGTGTTCAACCGCGGGTCGCACGCTGTTTCGTAGCGATTGGCCAGATCCTCGTCCGCGATTTCCTGGGCGCCACCGAGGCATTCGGTGACATCCTCGCCGGTCAATTCGACATGGATGCCACCCGGATGGGTGCCCAGATCGCTGTGTACCTCGAAAAAGCCCTGCACCTCGTCGACAATTCGATCGAAATGCCTGGTCTTGTAACCGGTCGATGCCTCATGGGTGTTGCCGTGCATCGGATCGCACTGCCAGATGACCTTGTGGCCGCTGGCCTGGACCCTCTCGACGATGGCCGGCAATACCTCGCGCACCCTGCCGTTACCCATCCGGGAGATGAGCGTCAACCGGCCGGGCTCGTTACGCGGATCCAGTCGCTGGACGTACTCCACCGCTTGCTCCGGGCTGGTGGTCGGGCCAATCTTCAGACCGATCGGGTTGGCCAGCAGTTCGGCGAAGGCAATGTGCGCGCCGTCCAACTGCCGGGTCCGCTCCCCGATCCAGAGGAAGTGACTAGACAGGTCGTACAACCGCGGGCCGTCATTGGTGTGCACCAATCGCAGCATGGATCGTTCGTAGTCCAGCAGCAGAGCTTCGTGGGAGGCGAATATTTCCACCTCGTGCAAGGAGTGCGAGTCGACCCCGCAGGCCGCCATGAAACGCATCGCGCGGTCGATCTCGCCGGCCACCCGTTCGTACCGCTCGCCGGCCCTGGAGTTCAGTACGAAGTCCTGATTCCACTCGTGCACGGTGGCCAGATCGCCCATACCGGCGCCGGTCAACGCGCGCACCAGGTTCATCGCGGCCGAGGAGTTCGCGTACGCCCGGATCATCCGGGATGGGTCATGGACCCGGTCCTGCGGCCTGGTCGACAATGAGTTGATGATGTCGCCCCGGTAGGACGGCAGACCGAGGGAATCCAATTCTGATGACCGTGGTTTGGCGTACTGCCCGGCGATGCGGGCGACCTTGACCACCGGCATCGAGGCGCCGTAGGTCAAGACCACGGCCATCTGCAGCAACGTCTGGATGTTGGCCTTGATGTGCGGTTCGGTGTTATCGACAAAGGTCTCCGCGCAGTCACCGCCCTGCAGCAGAAATGCCTCTCCATTGGCGACCGCGGCAAGTTTGTGTTGCAGACGGTCAATTTCGGCCGGCACTGTCACCGGTGGCACTGCCTCCAGCATGGCCCGCACGGCCATCACCTGATCCGGGTTCTCCCATTTCGGTTGCTGCTGCGCGGGGCGGGCCAGTGCGCTATCGAGCGCAGACCTCAGGTCTGCGGGAAGGGGAGGCAAAGTAGGCAAGATTTCTGCCGGAATATCAACTGTCCAGTTCACGCCGATAAGACTATGCGCCCGCGCGGTGTGGGTGCTAAACGGGCAGGCTGGCGCCTCAAGGACTACTCCCCTTCGATGGCCCGCCACCGGGCGTATCCAAGTTTGGCGTCAGCAAGCGCGTGGTGCGCATCGGTACCGGCGTCGGGAATCGGCGGGTATCCGGCGTCCTCCCAGAGTTGCCGAATTTCCTTGGTGAACCGGGGAATGCTGCGGGGCAGAGCCGGCATCGCTCCCCAGAGTTGGCAGAGCACGACGTGATCGTAGGCCGCATACCAGGCCCACAGATCGGGTCGGCCGGCGCCGGCTTTGAAGAACTGCACCAGATCGTCGCGGATCTGCGCCCTGGATCGCCAAGCCGGATCCGCCGGACCGGGAAGTTTGTCCAGCACATTCTTGCGGACCCACGAGATGGCCTTGTCCGGATTGAACTCGGTGGAGATGGCGTAGTACTCCCGGCCGTCCTGGCAGACGATGCCGATCGACACCAGGTCGATGGTGGCGCCGTCCTCGATGAATTCGGTGTCGTAAAAGTAGCGGGTGATCGGGCCGTCGGGTGGAGCCTGGACCACCTCAGCTGGCCTTCGCCGGTGGCAGTCTGGTCACGGTGCCCGGTCCTTTACCCTCGGCAGCTTTTGTCGCCTGGGAGATGGCATCGAGTTCGGCCTTGACCTTGGCCGCGTAGACATCCACATATTCCTGACCGGTCATCTCCATCAGCCGGTACATGATTTCGTCGGTCATCGAACGTTCGACAAACCGGTCACCGGCCATCCCCTCATACCGGGAGAAATCCAGCGGACGTCCGATCTCGATGCGTACCCGGGCGGGTCGCCACATCTTGGAGCCGATCGGATTCACCTTCTCGGTGTTGAAGGTCGCTACCGGAATCACCAGTACACCTGCTTCCAGGGCCATCCTCGCAACCCCGGTCTTGCCCTTGTACAGCCGACCATCCGGTGATCTGGTGCCCTCCGGGTAGATGCCAAGGATCTGCCCGTCTTTCAGCAGCCGCACACCGGTGTTCAGTGCGTCCTGAGCGGCGTTGGCGCCGGTCCGGTCGACCGGAATCTGACCCATACCGGAGAAGAAAATCTTCTTCAACCGCCCCTTGGGGCCCTTTTCAGTGAAATATTCGGCCTTCGCGAGGAAGGAGACCCGGCGTTTGATGTGTAGCGGCAGAAAGAAAGAGTCGGCCACGGCGACATGATTGGCCACCAAAATCGCACCGCCGGATTCCGGGATGTATTTGGTGCCAGTAATTTTGGTGGGAAAGAATAATCTGAGAAACGGTCCGACAAGAACGTATTTGGTCAACCAATAAAACACCGGCAATTCTCCTTCGCCTCTTGAGGTGGCGGTAGTCACATTACCGCCACGGAACTCGGGTGTCCTCGCGACGTGTCACGATGGAGGTCGAACCAGGAGGAACTGATGGCATCGGCAGAGCCGCCGCACTCTTTCACGTCAACCGCTCCACTCTCCCATGACGGAGGCGATGTGGGCGTATTGCTCTGCCACGGCTTCACCGGGTCGCCCATTTCGCTGCGACCCTGGGCGGAGAATTTGATCGAAGCCGGTTACACCGTCCGACTGCCCCTGCTCCCCGGTCACGGAACCAGTTGGCGGGACGCCAATCTGACCACTTTTGATGACTGGTTTGCCGCTGTCCAGGCCGAATTGGCCGAGCTCATCGGACAATGCCGTGCAGTGGTGGTGGCCGGGTTATCGATGGGCGGCACCCTCACCCTGCGATTGGCGCAGACCCATCCGGAAGCCATCGCCGGCATCGTGCTGGTCAACCCGGCGGTGCTCACCCTGCGGCGGGCTGCCGGTTTGCTGCCGGTGCTCAAATACCTCATCCCCGGTCTCAAAGGCATCGCCGAAGACATCAAGAAGCCCGGCGTCCAAGAGCTCGGCTACCCGAAAACCCCTCTCAAGGCCTTCGATTCGCTGCGCCGGGCCTGGGTGATCGTCCGGCGGGATCTGCCGAAGATCACCATGCCGGTACTGTTGATCCACTCGGTGACCGATCATGTGGTGGAGCCCATCAATGCTGATGTGGTGCGATCGGGGATCAGCAGTGCCGATGTCACTGACGTGGCGCTGGAAAACTCCTATCACGTCGCTACTCTGGACAACGACGCGGAGCTCATCTTCGCCGAGGCGCGTATTTTCATCCAACGAGTTACTGGAGGGTTGTCATGACGGCTGCTGGTCCCCTGCAGCCCGGGGAAAATTCCGGTGACGAACCCGGGGATGAGCCCGACTATGACGCGATGTTTGCCGCCATCGTGTCTCCACTGTCCGGACAGATGAATTGGGATAGCTCTGGGTTGGATATCCCGGCGGCAGCGGCCGAAGCTGATCGGGTCGAGCGGGAAGCTGCTGATGCGGCGCGGGCCGAGGAGGATGCGGTGGCAAAACGAGCCATCGAACGCGACCGTCGTCGAGCCATCCGGGCCGCCGAACTTGCCGAGTACAGCGCGGAGAAGGCGGCCATCGAGGCCGAATACAACTCCGATGACGATCACTTCACGCCGCCCGCGCCGCCACCGCTGCCGCGATTGCGGCCGGCGACCATCGGGGCGGTGCTCTTGATGATTGCCGGCATTTTTTTGATTGCCCGGCCGACGCTGCTCTCGGTGAGTCAGGAACTTACTATCGTGCTCGGGCTAGGGCTGCTGGTCGGTGGTTGTGTTGCTCTGATATCCGGGATGCGTAAATCCGATGATGGCGACAGCGGGGCAGTGCTCTAACCGGTCCGCTGCTGGTCGGCGGCCAGTAGCGCCGCCCCGATGACCCCTGCGGCATCACCAAAATGTGCCCGCACGACTGCCGGCACCGGGCGGTGCCCAGCACCGGTCATTCCGCTGGTGCCGGCGGTGGCCTGCTTGATGGCGTCATCGAGAAACAGATCAGCGATCTTGGAGACGCCGCCGCCGATGACGATGACGTCCGGATCGAAAATGTCGATCGCCATCCCGATGCCCAGACCCAGCCAACGAGCCAGATCAGCAACTGCGGCCAGGCTGGCCGGCTCACCGGCCAGCGCCGCTTTACCCACCATCGCTCCGGTGACCTTGGACAGGTCTCCTCTGGTCAGCTGTCGCAAATGCTCACTGGACAGCGAGATGGCCAGTTCGGCAGCGGTCTGCGCCAAGGCGGTTCCGGAGCAATAGCGCTCCCAGCAGCCACTCTTGCCGCAGCTGCACGGACGTCCGTCGGCAACCACCCGCAGGTGTCCCAGTTCCGGGGCCACCCCATAGGCACCACGAAACATCCTGCCGTCAACCAGGAGTCCGGTTCCGATCCCGGTGCCGAGGGCAATCAGCAGCCCGACCTGGGCGCCGACCGAAGCACCCATCCGGTATTCGGCATAAGCCGCGGCATTGACGTCGTGGTCCATCACCACCGGAATACCGAGGCGGGCCTTGAGCAGGGCCGGCACCGGGGCATCACGCCAGGCCAGATGTGGGGCGAACATCACCGATTGCCGGTCGGCCGCGATGAAACCGGCCACTGCCAATCCCACCGCGCTGACCCGGTGCCGCGACATCAACTGCTGCACCAGCGCGACCAGACCGTCCTCGGTTTCGTGCACCGTTTTCGGCGTCGGCGCGGTGACCTGTTCGATCAAAGTGCCGTCGATGGCCACTACGGCAGCTTTGATGCAGGTGCCGCCGATGTCGATACCGATGGTGGGAAAATTAGCCGATGTCAATGTGTTGGACCGGATTCGCGGGTGGGGACTGGGGCTTGGTCGCCGAGTCTGTGAGCATCCCACGCAATGCGTTGACCATCAACAACGCGCCCTCGGCGAGCTTGTGATTGATCTCGCCGTTATCGGATTTGACCACCGTGATCAGTACGCAGATCGGGCAGCTGGTGCAGGGTTGGTGCTCGGCCGCTTGCTCGGCCGCCGGTTCGGTGGGAGCAGGATCGGGGTCTGCCGCCTGATCCCGGCCGGCTTGCACGATGGGTTCTAGCCTGTCGGCAACCACGGTGAGCAAGAGGGACGCTTCGGTGGCCAATGACGCGTGCTGCGCGTGGCCGGTCATCGCTGCAGGCTTTCGCTCATCGCGGTTGGCCAGCGGGCCGGATCCGGCTCGAAGGAGATCACCAGGGAATCGGATTCGAATCGGGCCCCGGTGGTCACACAGCGTTGTAGCAGCGAGGGCAGCGCGATCCGGCGACGCTGAGTACCGACCGTGATCACCAGGTCGTCGCCGGACCTGGTCAGCCCGATCTGACCGCGATCGGCCAGCGGCAGCGGGACCGACATGACGTAGTCACCCTGCGCCCCGGCCACCGTGAGGTGATCGACGTTGCCGGCGCCGGTAGGGTCCGGAATCGGATCCATATCGCCGTACACCTGCCAACTCAGTTCGGTCAGTGCTCTCAGACCAACGGGTTCGCCGGAACTCCAGAGCGCACGATAGATCGGAATCCCGACAAAGGACTCGGTGGCCGCCACCAACTGCCGCTCCTGCGAGGTCCGCAGGTCCTGCGCCCAGCGGCCGTCTGCGGTCGCCGGCAGCAACCGGTTCATCACCACACCGGTCACCGGATAACCATGCAGGGACAACGCGGTCAGTGCTCGCCTGGCCTCGGCCAGCACCACCTTCTCGGCGGTGCTCACGATGATCACCCCACTCGAACGCGGATCGGTGAGCAGGGTTCGAGCCTTCGACAGTCGAACTAACAGATCGCCAACCGCATCCCGCACGTCATCGCCGGGTCCGACACCGCGACCGGTGAATCCGGCGGCCAGGGTTCGCAACAACCGTTGCGGGGTGGAAAAGAGTCGATCGGCGTAGAAGCCGAGTGTTTCCGGTAGCGCCAGCAGGCGCAGCGTCTCACCGGTGGGGGCGCAATCCACCACGATCACGTCGAATGCGCCGCTGGCGGCGAAAGCTTCCAGTTCCAGCAAGCTGAGAATCTCATCGGCGCCGGGCAGCACCACCAATTCCTCGGCCGCCACTTCGGCCACCCCACGAGCGGCCAGCACACCCACCAGGTAGTCCCTGATGGCCGACCAGGCCTGTTCGAACCGGCCGCGGATGTCCACTTCTGCAGCAAACAGATTGTCCGTGACGGCTGTCGGATCGCCGGTCAGATCCAGGTGCAGCACATCGGCCAATGAATGTGCCGGATCGGTGGACAGGATCAGTGTGCGGTTCCCTTTGGCTGCGCTGGCCACTCCGGCAGCGGCCGCCAGGGTGGTCTTGCCCACACCACCTTTACCGGTGAACAGGACAATGCGGACGTGCGATGACCTCACGCGTTCTCGACCCGTTTGCGCAGCTCCTTCAAAGCGGTGTCCAGGATTACCTTTTCGGCTTTCCGACGGAGCACGCCAATCATCGGGATGGTCAACTCCACAGCCAGGGTGTAGGTCACCGCGGTCGCTTTCCCGACCGGCTCCAGCACATACGACCCGTGCTGCGCCTTCTGCATGCTGCCCGACACCAGGTCCCAGCTGACCGAGTTGCCGTCCCCCGCCCAGTCGTAGGCCAACTCATAGGTGTCCTTGATCAGCCCGGCATCCATCACGAACCTGACCCGCTCGGCCAGAGCCCCGGTACCGGGGGCGGTGATCTCGACGTGCTTGATAGCCCCGGTCCATTCCGGATAGGCAGCGAAGTCGGCGATCACGTCCATGATCGCCGACGGCGTCGCGTTGATAGTGATCGATTGCGAGGATGCGTCTGCCATGCCCCGAAGGTTACCCGCTACACGTCCAACACATAGGGCTGCCCGAACCGCTGGAAATGGCCGACATTGATGCATTCGGTTCGACCGCGCCGCATCCGCGGCATCAGCGGTTGGTGGACATGCCCGGACAGCGCCATTGCCGGTTGGTCCCGGTCGATGGCCTGTAGAAGTCCGGGCCCGTACATCTCCAACCTGGCCGGGATGGTGTCGTACCGCATCCCCAGCAAGTTGGGTGGGATATGCGAGCACAGGACATCGATCCGGCCGTCCCGGCTCACCTTGGTCACCGACTCCAGATAGTCATCGGCAGATCTGATAAAGGGCTGCCAGGGCGACGTAGCCCGCCGGAACTGATTGCCGGGTCGGCCGGAGCCACCGGCGACAAAGCCGAAACGCAGCCCACCGACCGTCTTGACCTCGGCATCCAAAAAACGCAGGTTCGGCGGCGCCACATCGGTCCAGATCTGCTCCACATCGACATTTCCCAGGGTCAGCAATGTGTTGTCCGGAATTACCTCGATGACCCGCCGGTAGCGCTCGGAGACGATATCGATGATGGTCTGGGCCGGATTGTCCACCGTTGCCCAGAGCGCGAGGTTGTAGGCGTGCAGATCGGCGAAGGCACCAACGGTGCGCATGGCCACGAACTTACTGATCCGGTCGGCGCCGAACACAGCGCCCATGATGCCGCCGCTGGGGTCGTGGTAGTCGACGTAATCCAGGAGATCACCCAAGATCATCAACTGGTCGGCGCCATCGCCGGCTCGGGCCAAAGCCTCAAAGTTGCCGTGTACATCGGCCACGACATGAATGCGCACAGCCCCCACCGTATCGGCAGGGGCTGTGCGCGTAGTTCAGCAGGGGTGAAACCGCTAGCGCTGGACGCGGTGTCCGGTCGGATTGGGGCCGGCCTTGTACAGGTCGACCACCTTGATCGGCACACCCGGCATCGAGGCATGCAGCACCAGGCCCATGCCGACGTACATTCCGACATGGGTCACCGGGGAGTAATAGGTCACCAGATCACCAGGTTGCAGTTCGGCCAACGGAACTGTCGGCAGTCCAGCCTGTGCCGCACTGACCCGGGGGATGGTGATCCCGGCCTGTTCCCAAGCCCAGAGCATCAACCCGGAGCAGTCGAAGGCATCCGGCCCGACGGCCCCCCAGACGTAGGGCAGACCCTGTCGGGTGAGAGCGGCCGAGACGGCGATACCGGCAGCAGTATCCGGGGCCAGGTCCACTGCCAGTGCGGCAAGGTCAGTGGTGTCGATGGACTCGTCGGTGATGCCGGCAGCTGCCCGATCGGCGGCCTGCTGGGCGTGCACCGCGCTGGCCGCGCCGGAGGCGTTGGCATTCTCATAACCGCTGACAGCGGCAACCCGCTCGGACAGGGTCAGTGAGCTGTAGAGCTTCTCGTAGATCTTGATCTGCTCTTCCATCGAAGCCTGCTGAGCGATCAAATCAGCCTGAGCTGCCACCGAAGCATCCTTGGCTGCCTGCGCATCCAGAGCTGCCTGAGCGGCGGCGTCGCGGGCTGCTTCGGCGGTCAGTTTGGCCGTATCGGCCGCTGTCTTTGCCTCTGCTGCCTTGGCCATGGTGTCCTTCGCATCGCCGGCCACTCGGTTCAGGGCGGAGGCCTCTTCCAGGTAATCCTCCGGTGAGTCCGCGGTCAACAGGGTGGAAAGTTGACTGAGCCGAGCGCCACGCAGGCTGGCATTGGCAAAGGCATCCAGTTTGACCTTGTAGTTGGCCACTTCGGCATCGGCAGCCACGACGGCGGCATCGGCGGTAGCCACCTCGGCCAGTGTCGGATCGATCAGCGTTTGGGCGGCAATTACGGCAGCATCGGCGGTATCAACATCCACCTGTGCCTGCAGAACGGCCTCATTGAGCGCTTCGGAGGCATGGGCGGCTTCGATCCAAGCGGTCTTGGCATCATCGGCGGTGGCCGGCTCTGTTGCCGCCGATGTGCTCGTATCGGTGGCGGGCTCGGCCAACGAGGGGAGAGCTGTCACCAGGCCAATTGTCATGGCCAGGCCGAGTCCGAAAACCAGGACTCGCAAGCTGCTGGACAGACGGGTAAATCCTCGGACAGTGCTGTACTGCGCCAACGGTGGCGTTACCTTTCTTCCTTGCATTAACCGCGTACCGAGTTAGCT
>JBBSRY010000024.1:0-10565 GCA_038242595.1 Mycobacteriales bacterium | reverse complement strand
TAAGTACTTCACCGACCACATGGTGATCATTGATTGGACCGTGGAAGCGGGTTGGCACGACGCCCGCCTCGTTCCCTACGGCCCGTTCACCGTTGATCCGGCCAGCATGGTGCTGCACTACGGGCAGGAAATAATTGAAGGAATCAAGGCCTACCAACAGCCGGACGGCACCGTGTCCACGTTCCGCCCGACGGTCAATTCCGAGCGACTGAACAACTCGGCCCGCCGCATCGGGATGCCGGAGCTGCCCGAAGAACTCTTCCTCGAATCCCTGCGCGTCCTGGTGCATGCCGATCGGGCCTGGGTCCCGACCCGTGAAGAGGAGTCGCTGTACTTGCGGCCGTTCATGTTTGCCGCCGAAGTGGGGCTGGGTGTCCGGCCGGCAAATCGCTATATCTATTCCGTTATCGCTTCACCGGCCGGCGCCTATTTCCCCGGCGGAGTAAAGCCGGTGAGCGTCTGGTGGTCAACCGAATATGTCCGGGCTGCTCCGGGCGGTACCGGCGCTGCCAAGACCGGTGGCAACTACGCAGCCTCGCTCGCTGCCCAGGCAGAGGCCGCAGCCAAGGGCTGCGATCAGGTCGTCTGGCTCGACGCCGTAGAACGCCGCTGGGTTGAAGAGATGGGCGGTATGAACCTGTTCTTCGTCTTCAAATCCGGTGACCGGGTGGAAATCGTCACCCCGGAGTTGACCGGCTCGCTGTTGCCGGGTGTGACCCGTCGTTCGCTGCTGCAGCTGGCGCGGAACATGGGCTACACCGCGACCGAGCGGCGAATCTCCACCGACGAATGGGAAAAGTCAGTGGAGTCCGGTGAACTCACTGAAGTGTTCGCCTGTGGAACGGCTGCAGTGGTCACCCCGGTTGGTGCGGTTAAGCACGCCAACGGCGCATTCACCATCGCCGACGGCGAACCGGGCAAGGTCACCATGCAGCTTCGGCGAGCACTGACATCACTGCAGGTCGGGACGGCTCCGGATCCGGATGGGTGGATGTATCCGCTGGGATGATGGGTGGGGCTTAGGCCCGGGCCGCATGTTCCGCCGGCCCGGGGCTGAACCTCTTCAACTGAACTGGGCCGAACCGAACTGAGCTGGGCCGAAATGGTCTGAAGCTGTGCTGGACGGGCCGACAAAGAGCAAAAAAGCGGTGGAAGCATGGCTTCCACCGCCGTTGCGGTTACTGCTCAGTCGTTCGCCAGAGGCAATTAAGCGGAACGAACGACCTTGCCGGCCTTCAAGCAAGACGTGCAAGCGTTGACCTTGCGCACGGTGCCGGGCTTGACCAAGGCGCGAACGGCCTGGATGTTCGGATTCCAACGACGCTTGGTCCGGCGGTGGGAGTGGGACACGTTCATCCCGAAGCCAGGGCCCTTGCCACAAACATCACAGACGGCAGCCACTTGGCACACCCCAATCGAAATATTCGCTTCCGCGGAAGATATTCAACCGGAACGCGAGACTAGACATGGAAACAATCGTGGTGCTCGACCGGAGCCGGGCAACCGTCCAAGAATAGCCCGGATCCTCAGCAGGACAAAATCGTCGCGCGATCACCCGGCCGGCACCGCTGGGGGGAATGCGAACTGACAATAACCTCCCGATTCGGTGATGCCAGATCTACTCGTTCTACCTTCCCCCGGAATGTTTTGGCCGCTTCGGCAGGGAAGATAGGTGCAGGGACTGCGCACGACAGGGAGGTGGAGCGAAATGATGGGCAATCAGACTGCACAGGCGGATCACACCGTCTCAACGCTGACCGAGGAACTGGTCGACCAGTGGTTTGCCAGGGCAGAACAGATCGATAACGCCGAACAGCTCGACCACGTCGAACAGATTCAGCAAGCCGATCAGAACCAGCAAACAGGGGAGGGGCTCAACTCCTCCGACCTGCCGGATCCGCGCGGCGCCGATTTACCCGGCGCCGATTTACCCAGCGCCACAGCTCTGGAGTACGGGCGGTCAGTTCTGCGTGCGGCGGTCTCCGGTATCCAGAGTCCGGCAATGCCGGCCGGCGCGCCGCCAGTTCGCAATTCCGAAGCCCAACTGTGTATTACGACGTATTTATTGGCGATGGCGGCCGGAATTCGCGCTGCTTGGATAAGCTCCGTTATCGGTCTGGAACGCCCCGAAGATACTGGGGCGCAACAGTTGACCGGTGCTGCTCCGATTGCCGTGGCCGCCGGTTTATTGGCCGGTGCGGCCGCGCTGGCAGATGCCTCCGAACGCTCTGACAGTGCCGAACACCATCTCTGGGCTCCCGAAGCCGGCGCTGCCGCGGCCGGCGCTGCCATCGCCGCCGATGTCGCTGCCGATGGAGCTGATCTGGGGGTGACGGCGAGAGCGGCGGCTTTCGCTGCCCGAAATATCCATCATGGCCCCACCAGGGTCTGGCTGATTCTTGCCGCGTTGGCCGATGTGGTGGCCCCTGCGTCGGCGGCTGAGTTGCTCGTCGAGCGGCAGTTGAGCGGCGCCGAGGTGGCCGGCTTCCGCCTGGCGTTCAGCATGGATTCCAGTCGCTGGGCCACGCCGCACACGTTGACCCAGGCGCTGAAGGCCAATTGCACTGCCTTCGAATGTGTCGAAGAATCCGGTGTCTGTGACGTGGATCTGCTGACCGAGGCGCCAGGGCCGGTGATGGAGTTGATCATCGGTATCGGCACGCCCTACCACCTGGAGATCGAACATCTGAGCCACGCCGAGAGCTGAGCGCCGCGTCCGGCAGTGGCCGGTGTCGGTAGCGGCTGGAACAATACGTCTCGCGGCGTGGGAGTGAGAATTGCCAAGTGGCAGGTGTCACCTGGCGGGTAGCGGACAGGAGGTGGCCGAAGTGGTAGATCGCAACGGCGTGGGGATGGGTGACAAACTCGTCTCCGCGATCGGCGGCAAAGCGGCCAAACTGTATTCGGAAAAACTCGAACTGGAAACAGTGGGCGATCTGCTGCGCTACTACCCGCGCAAGCACAATACCCGCGGTGAGGTCAGCGATCTCGGTCAATTGGTCGTCGGGGAACTGGCCACCGTCGTAGCCAGGGTGGTCCATCAGTCCAGTCGGGAGACCTATCGCAAAGGCGCCCAGGCAAATCATCGAGACCCACGGCAGAAACTCCACGTTCTGGTCCTGAGGATCTCCGATGGCAAACATGAGATGGAGTGTTCTTTCTTCAATCAGCGCCACCGGGCCAAGGACTTTCCGGTCGGCACTGTGGCGGTGTTTTCCGGAAAGGTCAAAGAGTTCAACAACAAACGCCAGATGGGATCACCGGCTGCAGAATCGCTCTCCGATGACAACCCGAACCTGGCGGATGTGCGCGATCGTGTTGAAGACTTTGCCAATGGCATCATCCCGGTTTATGCGCTGTCGGAGGGCGTCACCATGAGCGGACTGCAGAAGTCGGTCAAAACGGTGCTCGATCAGTTGCTCGACATCCCCGATCCATTGCCGGACTCACTCTTGAAACTTCATGGATTGCTGGATCTGCGGTCTGCACTGTTGAACATCCATCGGCCCACCTCCACCGAAGCGCTGGAGAAGGCGAAAGCACGATTGCGGTACGACGAAGCGCTCGCGCTGCAACTGGTATTGGCCAAGCAGCGGGCCAAATTCCGAAACTATCCGGCCGAGCCTTGCCCGCCGCGTCCCGGCGGCTTGATGCAGGCCTTCGATGAGAGGTTGCCGTTCGACCTGACGGCGGGTCAGCGGGAGGTGGGACAGACACTGAGTCGCGATCTGTCCGGAATCCATCCGATGAACCGGTTGTTGCAGGGGGAAGTCGGGTCCGGCAAGACCGTGGTGGCCCTGCGCGCCATGCTTCAAGTGATCGACAACCAGCGACAAACCGTACTGATGGCGCCCACCGAAGTGCTTGCCGCGCAGCACGCCCGTTCGGTCCGGGACATCCTGGGGCCGTTGGCAATGGCGGGCGAGCTCGGTGCGCCGGAGGCGGCCACCAAGGTCACCCTGCTCACCGGTTCGATGGGCGCAGCCGCCCGCAAGCAGGCGTTGCTCGATATTGCTTCCGGACAGGCGGGTATCGCCGTCGGCACTCACGCGCTCCTTGGCAAGGATGTGTTCTTCGAAAATCTAGGTCTGATCGTTGTCGACGAACAGCACCGATTTGGTGTGGAGCAACGAGATCAGTTGCGCTCCAAGCACCATGAGACCAATCCACCGCACGTTCTGGTGATGACGGCAACCCCGATTCCGCGCACGGTGGCGATGACGGTCTACGGCGATCTGGAAACGTCGGCCCTGCACGAGTTGCCACGGGGACGTTCTCCGATCAAAACCACCGTGGTGCCCTCGAAAACCAAGCCGCACTGGTTGGACAGAGCCTGGGAGAAGATCCGGGAGGAGGTGGCTTCCGGACGGCAGGCGTACGTGGTCTGCCCACGGATCGGCGACGAGCCCGATGGTCGAGCCGGAGTCGACAGTGACGATACCGACGATGATTTCGATGACGTCGCCGAGCTGGCCGGCCGACGAGCGCCGCTGGCGGTGCTCGATGTGTTTGCGCAGTTGCAGAACGGCCCTCTTGCCGGATTGCGACTGGGCATGCTGCACGGCAAGCTCAACCCGTTCGAGAAGGACGACGTGATGGCTGCTTTCAAAGAAGGTCAGCTGG
Organism: Mycobacteriales bacterium; assembly: GCA_038242595.1. GTDB lineage: Bacteria > Actinomycetota > Actinomycetes > Mycobacteriales > Nakamurellaceae > Nakamurella. The sequence continues at coordinate 5,942 of JBBSRY010000024.1, read as the reverse complement.
ATGTGCTGATCGCCACCACCGTCATCGAAGTGGGGGTGGATGTACCCAACGCCACCATGATGATCGTCATGGACGCCGAACGCTTCGGGATGTCACAGCTGCACCAGCTACGTGGCCGGGTGGGACGCGGGCAGCATCCCGGGGTCTGTCTGCTGGTCACCGAGATGATGCCCGGCTACCCGTCCATGCGGCGGCTGGATGCGGTGGCACAGACGCTGGACGGATTCGAATTGGCGAAGAAGGACCTGGAACAACGACGGGAGGGCGACATCCTCGGTCGAATCCAGGCCGGTCGAGGCACCAGCCTGCGCCTGTTGTCGGTACTTCGCGATGAGGACGTCATCGCGACCGCTCGCGAGGATGCCCAGAAGTTCATCGACACCGATGTCACCCTGCGTCCTTGGCCGGGGCTCGCTGAAATGGCCAACGGCTTGATCAACGAGGAGGGGCAGAAATTTTTGGAGAAGGGCTGAGACCCGTCGCGGCCTGATGACCTCGTGAAGCGACCAGCCGGGTATCACTTCTATGGCCCGTCGGCCTGGGTGAGTTCTGACTCATCCGGTTCCTTGCGTCCCGCAGATTGAGAACGGTGCGTACCGGGACGCCCGTACGCGCTACCGTTTGCCTGCGCTCTATTCCTGTGATGTGGCCCCGTGCCGAGATGTTGCCCGGAAGTTTTTCGAGGAGACCAATCGATGTTCAACAAGGTTCTGGTTGCCAACCGCGGCGAAATCGCCACTCGGGCGTTTCGGGCCCTTTATGAATTGGGAGTGGGATCGGTCGCAGTTTTCCCGTACGAGGACCGAAATTCCTCCCATCGACAAAAGGCCGGGCAGTCATTTCAGATCGGCGAATTGGGCCACCCCGTTCGGGCCTATCTGGACGTTGATGAGATTGTCAGGGCAGCCGTTGCCTCCGGGGCGGATGCGGTCTACCCGGGCTACGGGTTCCTGTCGGAGAATCCCCATCTTGCGCAGGCCTGTGTTGATGCCGGCATCACCTTCATCGGCCCATCGGCGGCCATCCTGGAAATGGCCGGCAACAAGTCGACCGCGGTGGCAGCGGCAACGGCCGCCGGTATTCCGGTGCTGGAGTCGTCGACTCCCAGTACCGATATCGACGAACTGGTAGCCGCAGCCGAGGTGGTCGGCTACCCGGTATTCGTCAAGGCGGTGGCCGGCGGCGGCGGCCGCGGGATGCGCCGGGTGGACACAGCGGCGGAACTGCCAGAAGCCCTTCGCACCGCGATGCGGGAAGCGGAGTCCGCCTTCGGCGACGCCACGATGTTCTTGGAGCGAGCGGTCATCGAACCCCGCCATATCGAGGTGCAGATCCTGGCCGACGCCGCCGGCAATGTGGTTCATCTGTACGAGCGGGACTGCTCGGTACAACGTCGGCACCAGAAGGTGATCGAAGTGGCCCCAGCAGTGGGTCTGGACCCGGCTCTGCGGGACCAAATCTGTGCCGACGCGGTGACATTTGCCCGCCACATCGGTTACGTCAACGCCGGCACTGTCGAGTTTCTGGTGGATGAGCAGGGGCGTCATGTCTTTATCGAGATGAATCCGCGGATCCAGGTCGAGCACACCGTCACCGAGGAAATCACCGATGTTGATCTGGTGTCCTCCCAGATCCGGATCGCGGCCGGAGCCACCATCGCCGAGCTGGGACTCCAGCAGGAGAACATCCGAATCCGGGGCGCTGCCCTGCAGTGCCGGATCACCACCGAGGACCCCACCAACGGATTCCGACCGGATACCGGCAAGATCATCACCTACCGCAGCCCCGGTGGGGCCGGTGTTCGGATCGATGGCGGTACCGTCCACGCCGGCGCCGAGGTGAGTGCCCACTTCGATTCGTTGCTGGTCAAACTGACCTGCCGCGGCGCGGACTGGGCCACCGCGGTCCGCCGCGCCCAGCGGGCGCTTGCCGAGTTCCGGATCCGCGGTGTCTCGACGAATATTCCTTTCCTACAAGCCGTTCTGGACGACAAAAATTTCGCCGCCGGTGGCGTCACCACCTCGTTCATCGAATCCCACCCGAAGTTGCTCACCGCCAGACTGTCGGCCGACCGCGGTACCAAAGTGTTGTCCTACCTGGCCGACGTGACGGTGAATCAGCCCAACGGTTCCGGCAGTGGCCGAATCGATCCGGCCGGCAAAATACCGTCCTTCGACGAATCTGCGCCGATTCCCGACGGCAGCAAACAACTGTTGAAAGACCTGGGGCCAGGCGGGTTCGCGGCCGCGCTGCGCGCTCGTCACACCCTCGGCGTCACCGACACCACTTTCCGGGACGCCCATCAATCGCTGCTGGCCACCCGGGTGCGTAGTCGTGATCTGGTGGCGATCGCACCGGCGGTGGCGCGGCTGACCCCGCAACTGCTGTCGGTCGAGGCCTGGGGCGGCGCCACTTATGATGTGGCGCTGCGATTCCTGGCCGAGGATCCATGGGAGCGGCTGGAATCGCTGAGTGCGGCGATCCCGAATATTTGCCTGCAGATGCTGCTGCGTGGTCGAAATACGGTGGGCTACACCCCCTATCCGACCCAGGTCACCACCAAGTTTGTCGCCGAGGCAGCTCGGACCGGGATCGACATCTTCCGGATCTTTGACGCGCTGAACGATGTCGAGCAAATGCGGCCGGCCATCGATGCGGTGCGTGAAACCGGCAACACCATCGCTGAAGTCGCGCTCTGCTACACCGGTGATCTGTCCGAGCCCGGCGAAAAACTTTACACCTTGGACTATTACCTCACCCTGGCCGAAAGGATCGTCAAAGCCGGCGCCCACGTGCTGGCGGTGAAGGATATGGCCGGTCTGCTGCGCGCCCCGGCCGCTCATACCTTGATCACCGCGCTGCGTGAGAACTTTGACCTGCCAGTGCATTTGCATTCGCACGATACCGCCGGCGGACAGTTGGCCACTTATCTGGCGGCTTCGGCGGCCGGCGTGGACGCGGTCGATGTCTCGTCAGCGCCGATGGCCGGCACCACTTCACAACCACCGATGTCAGCGCTGGTGGCGGCCACCGATCACAGCGATCGGGAAACCGGTTTGTCGCTGCAGGCGGTCAATGATCTGGAGCCGTACTGGGAAGCCGTCCGGTCGGTCTATGCGCCATTCGAATCCGGCCTGACGGCGCCGACCGGTCGGGTGTACACCCACGAAATTCCTGGTGGGCAACTGTCCAATCTGCGTCAGCAGGCCATCGCACTCGGACTTGGTACTCGATTCGAGGAGATCGAGGCGGTCTACGCGGCGGCCGATCGGATGCTCGGCCGGCTGGTCAAGGTGACTCCATCCTCGAAGGTGGTGGGGGATCTGGCCCTGCATCTGGTGGGCGCCGGAGTGAGTCCGGCCGAATTCGAAGCTGACCCCGGTCGCTTCGATATTCCCGATTCAGTCATCGGGTTCCTCTCCGGTGATCTGGGTGATCCGCCCGGTGGGTGGCCAGAGCCGTTCCGCACCAAGGCGTTGGCCGGGCGTCAGCACAAGGCGCCGGCCGCCGAACTGTCCGAGGCCGATACCGTCGCCCTGCTGCAGAACCCTCGTCCGACCTTGAATCGGCTGTTGTTCCCCGGTCCGAACAAGGAGTTCAGGGCCAATCGGGACGAATTCGGTGATCTGTCGGTGGTGCCGACGCCGGAATACCTCTATGGGCTCAAACAGGGTGTGGAGCACACCATCTCACTCGAGCCCGGTGTCGAGCTCTACCTCGGCCTGGAAGCGATCAGTGAGGTCGACGAACGAGGTATGCGCACGGTGATGGCCACCTTGAATGGGCAGCTCCGTCCGCTGCAGATTCGGGATCGCCAGGTTGCCAGCGATGTGCCGATGGCCGAGCGGGCCGATGTCGGTGACCCGTTGCAGGTTGCGGCGCCGTTCTCCGGTGTGGTGACCCTGCAGGTTGGCGAGGGTGACACAGTCGAACCCGGGGCGGTGGTTGCCACCATCGAGGCGATGAAGATGGAGGCCTCGATCACCAGTCAGCAGGGTGGAGTGGTGGCGCGGACCGCGATCGGCAAGGTCCAGCAGGTCGAGGGCGGCGATCTGCTGGTGGTACTCAACAAATAACCCGGAGGTCAGGTTTGATGGGGCCAAAAGAGTAGGAGCGGACAGACATGACCAGAGTGGTCGCCGGCATCTGGGGTGGACGGACGTTGTCCACCCCAGATGGCCCGCACACCAGGCCGACCTCGGAGAAGGTGCGGGCCGCGATGGCAAACTCGCTGCAGGCAGCCGGCGCGCTGCAGGGCGCGAGCGTACTGGACCTGTTCGCCGGCTCCGGGGCGCTCGGAATCGAGTTTGCCTCCCGTGGGGCAGCTTCGGTGGTGTTGGTGGACAACAACTCCGAGGCACTTCAAGCCGCGAGGGCGAATGTGGCTGCGCTGCAGGCGAATACGGTGCGCGTGGTGGCCGCTTCGGTGATCGAGTACGTGTCCACCGCGGTGGGGAGCACCACCTTCGATCTGGTGGTGGCCGATCCGCCCTATCTACTCGGCACTGCTGAGCTGGTCGCCATTTTCAAGGCACTGAGTGACCGAGCTCTGTTGAACCCGGGGGCCGATCTGATCGTGGAGCGGCCCAAACGCACCGGTGAGATGGCGTGGCCGGATCCGCTGATCGGAGTGCGGACCAAAAAATACGGCGACACGCTGCTCTGCTACGGTCGCGCACCATGAGCCGCGCCGTCTGCCCCGGATCCTTCGACCCACCCACCTTCGGTCATCTGGACATCATCGGCCGGACCGCCAGCCTCTTCGATGAACTGACCGTCGCGGTCCTGGTCAACCCGAACAAAGAAGGCATGTTCACCGTCGAAGAACGCCAGGATCTGCTGCGGCGAACTTGCCAGGAGTGGCCGAACGTCCACGTCGACTCTTTCCATGGTCTGCTGGTCGACTACTGCCGCAAGAACGGGATCTCGGCAATTGTGAAAGGCATCAGGGCGGTGTCGGACTTCGATTACGAACTTCAGATGGCCCAGATGAACAAACGTCTGACCGGAATTGACACCCTCTTCATGCCGACCAACCCGGAGTTCTCCTTCCTGTCGTCCTCGCTGGTCAAACAGGTGGCCACCTACGGCGGTGACGTCTCGCACCTGTTGCCCGAGCTGGTGAACACCGCGATGCAGAGCAAGCTCTGAGCCATCCTGCGGGCTTTGGCGGTTTCCCACTATCGCTTGCTGCGACATGGCAGTGGAGCCGACGGTTGATCATTCACGCGGTTGGCAAATCGGACCTGCTCAGCGTGGCGTCACCGCCACAGCGGCCCCGGCTTGCGAGACTGGACCGACAAATGTGTGCCAAGCAGGCGGGAATTCGGCTGCGCAGGGAAAGGTGAGTGCCCATCGTGTACCGGGTTTTCGAAGCTCTCGATGAGTTGGTGACCATCGTCGAGGAAGCACGGGGAGTCCCGATGACGGCCTCCTGCGTCGTGCCACGCGGTGACGTACTGGACCTGCTCGATGATGTCCGGGATGCCATCCCCGGTGAGGTCGATGACGCGCAGGATGTATTGGATCATCGCGATCAGATGATCAATGACGCGCGCGCCACCGCGGAGAAGACACTGTCCGATTCCGAAGCGGAGGCAACGCGACAGGTCAGCGGTGCGCGAGCCGAGGCAGAAGCCACTGTTTCCGGTGCGCGGGCGCAGGCTGATGCCACTGTCGCAGGCGCGCAGGCCGAAGCCAATCGACGGGTGGAAGAAGCCACCGCTGCTGCCGAAGCGATCATGGCTCGCGCGCAGTCCGATGCCGACCGGACGATCCAGTCCGGTCAGGATCAGCACGACAACCTGGTTTCCCGCGGCCATGGAGAGGCCGAACGTCTCGTCGCCGCCGGGCGCGCCACGTACGAACGATCCGTCGACGACGGCCGCGCCGAGCAGGCCAGGTTGGTCTCCCAGTCCGAGGTGGTGCAGGCCGCGCATACC